>JANQFE010000020.1 GCA_028278025.1 Thermodesulfobacteriota bacterium
CAAAACTTGTTGGGGAATACGGTTTTACCTTAGCAGAAACCGCCCGTCACTTAGGAGTAACCACACCAGCCGTTTCAAGAGCATTGAAAGTGAAATAAAACAAACTTGATTGATAGTTAATAAAGTAAACAACGTCCCCCACAACCCCTAAATCTTGTGTCGAGCCTATATAATACAAACCATCAAAAGGCAGCAAACAAAATCATCGGCGAACAGTGCCCCGTTCTACAGATCGCGCGGGCAGATTCTTTCGGGGCTTGGATTTTAAAGGATATTTTTCAGGAGATTCGAAGTTGTCGATTTCCAAATCAACATCCAGGTCAGGCCAGTACAAATGATACCCATGGAGCAACTGCACGTTTTGTATTGAACGCACTGTTTGGTCCTTAAAGTATGGATAGGTTGCATAATTGAGAAAATATTCTTTTTCTTTTACAAAAATCCATATTCCGAAAGGAGTTATGTTTTCAACGCTTACTGAAATGTTCGTGCCACGCTTTGATGATTTCATTTTCATGTTCTTCTACGATTTTTTGAATCTCCCTAAGCCTTCTGTGGCTCAAACCATGATATACAGCTAATGAAATTAAAGGCTCAAGCCAGAATTTCGCTTCTCCATCTCCACATGGTTATATGAACGTGCTTTCGCTCTTCTTCATTGGACAGGAAATAAAATCTGTATCCCTTTTATTCTCAAAATTGTTGGACTCATATAAATTAATTTAAAACACTTTATTGCGTTTTGCAATGAATAATATTTCAAAATAATAGTGAGAGGAATAAATAGGGTCAAATAGTTAAAATAGTTAATGCCTGACCCTGCTGCTATTTGGCCAGCTTTTCTTTTAAGTAATTAAATCTGTTTTCAATGTAATATTTTCGGATATCGCTTTCCAAAATAGAACCCAGTTTTACTTTAAAATCCTTCCCCTTAAACCCATCCAGTTTTGCTTTTAATCCGGCAAGCTGTTCTGCCTGAAGTGTCGGCAAAGTAACCCCCTTTCTCAACAAAAACTCTATATCAAAACAGTCCCGTATTTCCGTCCTGTCCAGCAGCGCCTCGATTTTATTTTTCATGGTCTGCTGCAATGTGTGCGTTCTCAGGCTCACCTGCTTGTTGCTGTATTTTGAATAGGCGATCCTTTCTATGAAATCACACTCTTTTAGTTCTTTTCTGATCTCGATTTTAAGTCGTTTCGGAGACGTTCCGGAGCGGATTTCAAATAAAATGGTGTAGTGCTTTAACCAGGCGTCCGTTACTTCATATTCTTTTTCCAACATCCTGCTGAATCTCTTGAAATAGCTTTCTGCCGGGGTCTTTTTTATAAACCAGAAATCAAGATCGACCGAATACCTTTGCAATTCATAACACAGCCGCAGCATTGTTCCCCCGCCAAAAACAAGAGGGTCAAGCAGCCCGTTGTTCTTCAGTTTCTCCAGCACCTCTATTTCAAACATTTCATGTTTTTCAAAAATATCCATTTTTTTTCAACAGCTTTTGCGTTCTTAGGGGAAATTTTTTTGCCAGTTTTTTGATCTCGGCCCTGTTCAGCTTACTGAAATTTATAGAAGCACTGTCAAAGCTGTATCGTCCCAGCGACATCAGGTAAAGCGCATCAAGAAAAGCTTTTTCAGGGGTGGCAATAAAGAAATCTTTTTCTTTTTTAAACCCAATATATAAATTCGACTTTATCTTCGTAAAGTTGAAGACTGTATTTTCCACAGCGATCTCTTTTGTCCTTTTTACAGCGACTGATTCAATAAAATCTCGCTGTATTTGAGTCGTGATTTCATAATAATCCAAGGCTGTCATTAATGATATGTATGATGGGACCTGGGCCAGATTGGCCAAAACAAATTTCTTCTCTCTTTCCAGAAACGCCCATCTTTCTTTCAGGACATAAATGTTCCTCTTGATTCTGACCAGCAATCCCTGACTAACATATCTATTGGCAGAAACTTTGGAAGATGGGATCGAGATTCCTAAGACCTTGGCAATTTCCTCGTGACCGAAATAGAATTTACTTATAGTGTTTAATTCTTGGATTTTCATCAAATATACTTAATTAACATTTTTGTTAATTTAATGTATCTGACAATATGTGTTTTGTCAAGGCAATCATTAGTGTTCCTCACAAAAATTAAAAAAGAAAGAAACAGACGACCAGATTAAATTGATATATTACGGACGACCTCAAGGGGAGGAATTTATACTTGACATTATTAGAACAATGTTCTATAATCGAATATTATTATATAGATTCGGAGGAACCCATGAAGGAAATCCTGGCACGCCGAAAGGAGGCGGAACGGCAGGAGCGCATCAGACAGATACTGAAGGCCGCGGGCAGGCTCTTTTTAAAGAAGGGCTATACCAACACCACCATGCGCGATATTTGCCTGAAGGCGGAGTTGTCAACGGGTGCAGTATATTTCTACTTCAAAAGCAAAGAGGAGATCTATGCGCAGATCTGCGAAGACATCTTCATGTACCTTGACGGCATGTTTAACCGGGCGCTGGACCCGGACAGCAAACCTGCTGAGCGCTTCAGGATTCTAGCAGACACGTACCTTCAGTTTTACACAGAAAACCGTGACCAGTGGGTGGTGATCAAGGAGTTTAGAAACATTGGTCTATCAGCTCCGTTGCTTGACCGGCTGGTTCGCCTCGACATGGCTCTTTTTGCGCGGCTGCAGGAAACCGTGGATCAGTACCTGCGCGAAAAAAAACTCACACACAGATGGAACAGTGAGGAAGTGAGTGTTGCCATGTGGGGTAGCGTTGAGGGCCTGCTGGATATCCACCGCATGGGCTTTTTCGAGAACACCTCGCTTGACCTGGAAGAAATGATCCACAAACAGCTTGATATATTCCTTACCGGTATCAGATGATGCTCCCAGCCCCGGGCATGATGTGTTCAGGCAAAAATTTTTGTTAATAATAGAACATAGTTCTAAAGAATAACACTATTCTGCTAATGAAAACTTTTTACAGAAGATTTTTTTCACGTTTGCTGCAACGATTTACATACCGGGATGCCCCGCGCACAGCGAAAGTTTTTACATCCCGACCGGTCGGGGACAGAACCGGTTAGCTTGTGGATTCGTTGTTCACAAATTTAGCTGCGAAAGGTAAGAAATGGATACTTCCAAAACAAATAATAAGAAGCGGTTTTCCTCGCAGGTGCTGATCGCTGTGATCATTGCGGGTGCGTTTGCTGCGGGCTGGTTTGTGGCTACCCGCCTTGCCGGTCCCGGCATGGCAGGGATGCCCCCGGGCCTGATGGCTCCGGCCGGGCCGCCGGCTGTCAGGGTGCAGCAGGCAGCAGAGGATTTTATTGACCAGGAACAGGAGTATATTGCCCATGTGGAGCCCATCCAGGAGGTTGATCTACATCCCAGGATTGAGGGGTATATAGCCAAAGTACATTTTGATGAGGGCAGTCTGGTTGAAAAGGGTCAGCTCTTATTCACAATAGATCCCCGGGAATACCGGGCAACGGTTGATCTGAGAGCTGCTGAGCTTGCGCAGGCTGCGGCCCGGCTTGTGCGTGCGGAAAAATATCTCAAACGTCTTGAATCTGCTGAGGCTCGCAGCATTTCCCAGGCCGACCTTGATACGGCTGTCAGTGATCTGCAGAGCTCAAAGGCAGCGGTTGAGATGGCCCGTGCCAGCCTTGAGCTTGCTGAAATTGACTTGGGATATACCCGGATCACGGCTCCGATCAGCGGACGCATCGGACCGGCTGAAGTTAAAGCGGGAAATTATGTCGATTCTGCTACCCAGCGGCTAGCGCGTATCGTGCAGGTGGACCCGGTACGGGTAACTTTTTTTCCTGCAGATCGCCTCTACCTTAAACTGCTTAAGCAGTTTAATTCAGGAAGCACCCCCAAGATCAGCGCCCGGGTCGTCCTGCCGGGCGGGATTGAACTGAACGTTGCGGGACATCGGGATTTTGTTGATAACGAAATGAACCCGGAAACCGGCACGATCACGGTTTGGATGCGCTTTGACAATCCGGACGGACTTTTAATCCCGGGCTCCTATGTGAAACTGCTTCTGAACAAGCGGGGTCGGCCCAGGGCTTTGTTTGTACCGCAGGCCGCTGTTGTTGCTGATGCCCAGGGCGATTATGTTTTTGTGGTTGATAGGGATGCAACAGTTCAGCAAAGAAAGGTCATGCTGGGACCTGAACTTAACGGGCGTGTGGTTGTGCAATCCGGTCTTACTGCAGGGGAATCAGTAATAGTTGAAGGTGTGCAAAAAGTCCGCCCCGGAATTACCGTCACTGCCGTCAGTGCCGCAGCCGATGTCTCTGAAGGGCAACAACAATGATTTCACGTGTCTTCATTAATCGTCCGCGTCTTGCAATGGTGGTGTCCATTGTCTTGACGCTGGCCGGAATATTATCGATTTTAGCACTGCCGGTTGAGATGTATCCCAAGCTTGCACCGCCTCAGATCGTTGTCACTGCCATCTACCCGGGAGCCAGTGCGGAAGTGCTGGCCACAACCGTTGCGGCACCCCTGGAAGACGAAATCAACGGTGTTGAGAATATGCTCTATATGATGTCGAAATGTGAAAATAACGGGATCTACACGCTGACGATTCCGTTTGCTGTCGGTACTGATCCGGATATTGCACTGGTTAAAGTTCAAAACAGGGTGCAGCTGGCCACCCCACGTCTGCCTGCTGATGTGACCCGGCAGGGGGTGACTGTTTCAATTGAGTTTTCAGACTTTCTGGGCCTTCTGATCATACGTTCACCGGGCGGCACACACAGTAGAAAGTTTTTGAGTAACTACACCCATGATTACATAAAAAACGCCATTACCCGCATTCCCGGGGTGGGCAAAGCCAATGTTTTCTCCTCTAAATACAGCATGCGGGTTTGGCTTGATTCCGATCGCCTGAGTGCCCTTGGCCTGAGTGTTGCAGAGGTGATCAGGGCCATTGAAGCTCAAAATGTTCAGGCCTCAATTGGTTCGGTAGGGGCGGCTCCCGGTCCGCCGGGCCGAACTATTCTCTATACCCTTCAGACAAAGGGACGGTTGAACGATCCACAAGATTTCAAAAATATCATTGTGCGTTCAACCGGTCGCGGATCCCAAGTACGCCTGTCTGACGTGGCTGATGTTGAAATGGGACTTGAATATTATTACACCTATGACCTGTACAACGGCAGCCCCTCTGTTGCGGTCGGTCTGAATCGGACTGCCGCATCGAATGCTCTGGAAACGATTGCGGCGGTTAAAGCCGAAGTCAAGCGTCTAGAGAAAAATTTCCCGGATGATTTTGAGTGTTTCCTGTCTTTTGACTCAACGGACTTTGTACGGGCGACCATTAAGGAGATTTTGTTCACGATTGGGCTGACCTTAGTGCTGGTTGTGCTGGTCTGTTTTGTGTTTCTTCAGGATATCCGCGCAACGCTTGTACCGGCGCTTACGATCCCGGTTTCGCTCTGTGCAACCTTTATGGTTTTGATGACGTTCGGCTACAGTATCAACATCCTTACCCTGTTCGCCCTGGTGCTCGCAGTCGGCCTGGTGGTCGACGATGCTATTGTGGTGGTGGAGCGGGTGCTTTTCCTGATGGAACAGGAAGGACTTGACCGCTACAGCGCCACTATTAAGGCTATGCAGCAGGTAACCGGTCCGGTAATTGCGACTACGCTGGTGCTGCTGGCTATATTTGTGCCCATTGCCTTTGTGCCGGGCATGACCGGTAAAATCTATCAGCAGTTTGCCGTCAGCATTTCTTCTGCGGTCCTTTTTTCAACGATTACTGCGCTGACCCTGTCACCGGCTCTGTGCGCGGGCATGCTGCGCCTGCCGAAACCGGTTTCACGGGGCCCCTTGGCCTGGTTCAACCGCATACTGGGAAAGGCCAGAAACACCTATGTTTTTCTGTCCAACCGGCTTGCGCGTCGGGGCTTTCTGGTGGCTTTCTTTCTGCTGGTCACCATTGCTGCAGCAGGGTTTGTTTTTTCAACCACCCCTACTGCTTTCATTCCGGATGAGGATCAGGGAGCGATCTTCGGCAGTGTTCAGTTGCCGGAAGGGGCTACCCTGGACCGTACGGCTGCAGTGATGGAAACGATTTCCCAAAAGTTTCTTGATGCTGCGGGGATTGATTTCGTGATTTCGGTCTGCGGCTGGAGTTTTTTCGGAAGCGGGGAAAATATGGGCCTGATCATATCCGGGCTTGATGACTGGGACCTGCGCAGCAGGCCGGGGCTGCATCTTAATGATATTATGGGAGGGTTGAGCGGGGAAATGGCGGCTATTCCCGGTGCCATGATCAATCTTTTTGCGCCCCCGGCCATTATGGGCCTCGGCTTGATAGGCGGCATGGATATCCGTCTTCAGGCCACGGGTGATCCTGATCCGCAAAGGCTGGGTTCCGTACTGGGCGGCTTCCTGGGACACCTGAACCAGGATCCTCAGATCGCAATGGCTTTCAGCACCTATTCTGCACGCACGCCGCATCTGTTCCTGGATATCGATCGGGTCAAGGCCGAAGCAATGAATATCAGGGTCATAGACATTTTCAAATGCCTGCAGGACAACCTCGGGTCCAGTTACGTCAATGATATCAACCTCGGCAGTCAGGTGAACCGGGTCTACGTGCAGGCGGACTGGCAGTATCGTAAAAGTGCTGCTGATATCGACGGCCTGTATGTAAAGAACGGGGGCGGTAAAATGGTACCCCTTTCAAGTGTCGTAACCACGAAGCATACGGTAGCCCCGCGCCTTATCGAACGCTACAATCAGTTTTCAAGTGCTACTATCACCGCCATGACCTCACCTTTTTTCAGCACCGGCACGGCCATGGACCGTACCGAAGAACTTGCGGGCAAACATCTGCCCGAGGGTTATGCTATTGAATGGTCAGGGGCCAGCTACCAGGAAAAAAAGGCTTCGGGGCAGGGAACGGTGTTGGTTTTGCTTGCACTCATCTTCGGCTATCTGTTTCTTGTTGCCCAGTATGAAAGCTGGACCATACCGCTGCCGGTCATGCTTTCAATCTCAGTGGCCATGCTGGGCTCTCTTATCGGACTGATGGTAACGGGTCTCCCCTTGAGCATCTATGCCCAGCTGGGTCTCATTTTGATGGTCGGTCTGGCGGGCAAAAATGCCATCCTGATTGTTGAATTCTGCAAAAATCAGCGTGAAGCGGGCCGTTCCATCCTGGAGTCTGCCAAAAACGGATCATATGAACGCTTTCGGGCGGTGTTTATGACAGCGTTCACCTTTATTTTCGGTATGTTGCCCATGGTGTTTTCCTCGGGGGCCGGCGCGGCAAGCCGAAGGGCCATCGGTACAACCGTTTTTTCAGGGATGCTTATGGCTACTCTGTTCGGGATTATCATGGTACCGGGGCTGTATGTGCTTTTTCAGACCATACGTGAAAAAATAAAAGGGCCTCAAAAAAAAATTGTCGGGAAAGGATCTGATGAATCATAAGTTTTATTCTGCAAACCTGTTGACGGCGTTTTTTGTGTTGTGCAGCTGTGTTTTTTTAAGCGGATGCATAAGCGTCGGGCCTGATTATACTGCCCCGGAGTTGCACGACCCCGATTTCACGGTCCAGGGCCTGGCTGCCGACGATAATGCGACAGAGGATGTCCGTAGCCTTGCAGACTGGTGGAAGGGTTTTGACGATGATATGTTGATGGATTTTATTATCAGGGCTTTAGATGGTTCGTTGGATATGCGTGCGGCTATTGCCAGGGTACAGGCTGCCCGGGCTGAACTCGGGATCAGTCGCTCTGATTTTTTTCCGAAAATCGACAGTGCAGCTGATTTTACCAGAACCAAGATCGGCAAAGATGCCGGGGGTACCGGCTACACCGATATGTACCGGGCAGGCTTTGATGCTTCCTGGGAAATAGATATATTCGGCGGTACCCGGCGTGCAACAGAAGCTGCCCAAGCTCAGCTTGAATCAGAGATTGCCGACCTGCATGATGTGTGGATCAGTCTGGCTGCAGAAGTTGCCCTTAATTATATTGAGATACGAACCTTTCAACGGCGGCTTCAGGTTGCTCGTAACAATCTGAAGGCTCAGAAAGAAACCCTGGAAATTCTTTCCTCGCGCTACCATGTGGGGCTTACGGATGCACTTGATGTTTCCCAAGCTCGCTACAATATGGAGTCTACCCGTTCATCTATTCCGCTTTTGAATGCCGGACTTGAAAACGCTCTGAATTCCCTGGCGGTTTTGGTCGGACAGCAGCCCGGAAGCCTGCATGACTGTTTTGCAAGGATAATGCCGATACCCCTGCCGCCGGCGGGTGATATCGCCGGGATAAACGCCGATACACTCAGGCGCAGGCCGGATATTCGCAGGGCGGAACGCCGGCTTGCTGCCGAGTCGGCCCGCATCGGCGAGGCTGTTGCCATGCTGTACCCCACATTCTCCCTGGCCGGTTTTTTTGGAACACAGGCAATGAGCTCTGCCGAACTTTTCACTTCAGGTGCGGGTACCCACTCAATCGTGCCGGGGGTTGTCTGGCCGGTTTTTCGGGCCGGAGAACTGGTAAACCGGGTGCGCGCGCAGACTGCTGTAAAGGATCAATATCTGGCAATCTATGAAAAAACAGTTCTCCGTGCTGTGGCCGAGGTCCGTGATGCGTTGTCAGACTATGTACAGGAGAGCCGGCGAATTGAATTTTTGCAGAATGCGGTCAAGGCTGCCGGAGACGCTGTTGACATTGCCCAGGATAAATACAGCAACGGGCTGACCGATTTTAATAATGTTCTGGATGCACAGCGCTCACTTTTGTCGCTTGAGGAGAACCTTGCTATCAGCCGGGGAAATACTTCCGGGCATATGGTTAGGATTTATAAGGCCCTTGGGGGAGGATGGGCACTACTTAACAGCGATTCTGCTGCACACCTCTCTGCAAAGTGAGTTCCCGACAGAGCCGTATATAATAAGCGGCGACTGTGGTTACCCTATGGGGAGTCCCAAAGGGGGGGTCCTTTTTGGGGGAATCACAGGGTAACAGGCTGCACGTATGCCGGAAGGGTTTTTTATAGTAAACACCGGAGGATAGTGAGCTTGCTACATGCTGATGAATACTGCGGGATAGTGGATGCTCTTGAGAACATCCCAGCAGTTAATTGTTGCATTGCTCTCGATGTAATGCGAGCATCTCTTTGACTGCATCTAATACGTTAGACATTAAAAATGGTTTCTCTAGAATCTTATGTGCGCCAAATAATTTTGCTTGTCTTAAGCAATCATACTTATCAATCCAGGTTTTACTTGTTATGGCTATTATTCTTACAGAAGGGTGTTCTTTCTTAAGATAACGTATTATTTCAAGACCGTCTTTCTCAGGCATGACAATATCAGTGATTACGAGCTGTGGGTGATGTTTACATACTTTTTTTATCCCCTCACTGCCATCTTCGGCGACAACGGTATTATAACCAACTTCTTCAAGCACGGCTTTGAGAACTGATCTAACGCTTTCATCGTCTTCGATAATAAGGATTTGTTTCATTAGTACCTCTCATAGATGCTTGTTGTGTACTAGGTCTTTTGTTGTCTGACATTTTGATTGTTATTAGTTTTATTCTTTTTTCAACCTATTCTATTTATAGTGTTAGTAAATGAAATCACTTTTCAATCCGTAAAACTACGCAATTATTTCTAAATAAAAATACCTAGTAGATCATATCTGTTTTGCGAGAATAGTAATCTCCTCAACCTGCAATGTGCAGCAACATAGTTCACTAACCAAACTACGCAATAATAAGTCTAAAATACAATTGACTAATCAATTATATGCTGTTATTATTTACTTTTTGGACGTATAAAAACTTGGTCCCAATGATTCTTGGGCTACCCTGCGTAACAAAACCACAAGGGCTCTTTCACAAGGCTTAAAGCTGTAATCTTACAGCGTAATTTTTTATACGGATATAATTGACATATCAATTGTACGAGAATATGCCTTTCTATGTTGTTCCACAAATTGCAAAGGAGGTGCCATGGGATTTAACAACATGCATATCATTGTAACCGGGGCCGGAGCGGGTATCGGCAGAGCTATTGCACATCGATTTGCCGCCGCAGGAGCTAACGTGATTATTGCAAATCGAAACCGGGAAAACGGAGAGTCGGTTGTGCAGGAAATACAGGAAAAGGGTGGCTCGGCTCTATATATTCAGACGGATGTATCACAGGAGCAGGATATTACAAACCTTTTGCAAAAGGCAACCGAAGCGTTCGGTCCTGTACACGTGGCAATATCAAATGCCGGGATTACCGAATCGGCATCATCAGCGCTTGATATTACTTCGCAGGAATGGGATCAGGTATATGCCGTAAACACAAGAGGTTCTTTCCTGTTTTGCCGTGCGTGTGCGCAAAACATGATGGAAAACAGTGTTCAGGGTGCGATTGTTACAATCTCAACCCTGATGGCGCGTGACGGTAAAGGCATGTCGGGCGCTTATGCTTCATCAAAAGCTGCAGTGATCATGTTTACCAAAACACTTGCCAAAAGCCTTGCGCCGATGGGCATCAGGGTAAACTGTGTTTCACCGGGTATTGTGGCAACCGATATTTACAGCAAAGTAGAAACTGAAATGATGATGGAGAAAGGCACATTTGCCGACTGGCTGGTGGAGGAATCAATCAAGAGCGGACAGCTTTTGATTCCCCGCAGAGGCGAACCTGAAGAAATCGCTTCAGCGGTGGCATTTTTAGCCTCAGAGGAAGCGTCCTATATTACCGCGCAGAACCTGAGTGTTGATGGTGGCCTGGACTGGTGCTGGTGAGATGAAACATGAAATTAGTCTTATAAAGATACAAGGAGGATTTTTGCCATGGCTAAGGAAAACGAAAAGATAGCTTTTACCGTCTATGAAGAGCGCTGCATCGGATGCGGGATCTGCGTTGAGGCCTGCCCGATGAAAGTTCTGAAAATAGAAAACGATCTGTGCGTGATGGCAGATATTTCCCGCTGTCTTGAGTGTGGCACCTGCATACGTGATTGCCCACAGGATGCGATAGTAATTCCGGGGGTGAAGTTATCAAAAGAGAAGGAAAAACAGCCTAAACAAGAATCAGGAACAAGCAGCAAGACGCTCCGGGTTGCTAGCGCTGACAAGAAGTTTACCCCGATCCTGCAGCATTTAACCGGGCTTCTGCACGAGATTAATCCTGTTCAGGTGTTCGAACATGCCGGTACCGACATCACGAGTCTGGATGAGTTTGAGCTTGAAGGGGAAAAGTGTTTTTACCGGGCGTATAAGGCCGAAAAGCTCGAAAAAATAGGTATATCACGGATGAACTTCTACGGCTCGATGGTTGCAGATGTGCTGGTGATTACCCCCGGCCAGAACTATGACATACCCTACTACGTAATGGACTGGGATGAATCGGATGAGCATATTTTTTTCATTTGCGATCTTATGCCCAGCGATGATCCGGGAAGGAACCTGCAGCATCTACAAAGCTATTTATATGAACCGCTTGACGACCTTTATCAGATCTATTCGTCCATTGACGGTATGAAGCCAAGTGTTTTCCACTGGGTGCGGGCAATACACTCCCCGTACCTGGTAACCGGCACGGTAGAAAAATCAGGTAATAACATAGATAAACTGTTTCAGTGTGCAGTCGATTATTTTAATGCCTGGCTTAAGATATACAAGGATGCCCAGTCGCAAAATCCGAAGGCGAATTATATGAAGCTGATTCATGAGCGACGCAGAATGATCCGGGTCCTCTATAAGGAAAACGATCCTGGAGTAGGATCTCTCAATAAATTTCTGGGAGACAAAATGGCAGATGTCGCCCTGTCAATTATTGAACCATGAAACCGAAAGGAGAAAAAATGGCAGCAACAATAGACTTTACAGGAAAAGCAAAAGAAGCTATGAAGCCTCTCGGCCTTGAACCTGCTACCCTTGATCCCCAGCTTGCGCGTATTGAGGTTAGCGGAGGCACCATTGACTTGGAGCTTTTCAAAGCAGACAAGATCGAAAAAGTGGTATTTTGTACCATCAGGATCCATGAAGCCGGGGTTTTAGAGTCAACAGCCCTGGCCTGGCCCGACGATGATCACAACCTGCCGATACTCTGGTGTAATCTGACAATAGTACCGGAAGTGATGAATGTTCCCATTTTTGACTTTTTACCTATGATGGATATTGTTGTGTGGCCGGAATATGCGCAGCGCTATATTGCCGGAATAAGCGACCTGCGTGATACAGCGTTAGAGATTTTAGGTGATACTGTTGTTGACAAGGCAACAAACCTGCCGTCCCTGTCCGTGTATACCCTGTCGCCCTATCGTCTGGTTGCAAATATAACCGGTGAGGGTATTGCAAAAATCCCCTCGATCGAAGATGCATACATTTCTGCATATATTTCACTGGTGCAGAAGGCCGCGTCCCTTGATGATGGACAGGAAAAGCAGTTTTTTCTCAGGAAAAAGGCGGCAACACGCAAGCTGATGAAAGCCAACGACCCGGGTTATGCCTTTATGGTGAATGTGTTCGGAGAAGAAACAACCCATAAGATTTTTGAAGCAATTTTTTAGGACGGCTTCAAGCTTACATTTGCAGGTTCAAACAGTCGGTGCATTTACCGCAGGCTATGTGCCTGCAAGGGGCTCCTTTGTAGGCATCATCAGCGGTGCGCAGCGCCTTTGCACTCGAAGCGACTGTTTCCAGCGGTTGAACTTACATGTTGAAGCTGTGCTAAGGTATTATCGCAGAAACACCTTGACAAAGTATTGCGATAGTATCCGTGATTGAATCGGCTGGATTAGTTAATAATGCACATGTTGCAACGGCTGCTATGGACGGTACCGATAGGGAACCGCATTGTTTGATAATTGTTTGAGTTCTTGTTTTTATTGACACATAAATGGTATTGAAATATATTGCCTTGTATAGATAGAAAAAAAATATATCAATCTATCGATGCAGGGCACGCTGTATGAAAAATGAAGAAATTCGCCGCAGACGGCGTGAAATAATCTTTAATGCAGCCATTCAATGTTTTAACGAGAAAGGATATCATGGAACGTCGATGAGTGAGATTGCAGATCGGGCCGACATCACCAAGCGGGGATTATATTATCACTTCAAGTCCAAGGATGCACTTTTCATTGAATTGTTTCATTTTAGAGGCAGAAAATATTTTGAACGTATAAATGCCTATATTGATGAAATTGAAGATCCCGAGAAAAAAATTCGGCTTTTTACGACCAAAGCCAGTCGTATTATCAAGGAACATGAAGATTTTCTAAGGTTCTTTGTCGAATTCATGTCAATTGGTGCCCGCAATCCCGCCGTGTGTACGGTTATGACCAAGCACTACCAGGATTCTATTGCTAATTTTGCAAAACTTCTTGAGGCCGGGATCAAGGCCAAGAAGTTCAAAAAACATAACTCGAAAAAGATTGCACGAGTAATATTTCTTCTATCAATGGGTATTTTTTTTACACATTATTCACTTAAGACAGATTTTGAGTTTGTTGATCAACATGTTTTTAATCTCGATAGCATTCTGCAAAGCATCAAACCTACCTAGCAAAACTGCTATATGACTAAAGGGATTACAACTGCAGAGGGAAAAAGCAAAAAAGCCAACCTCCTTGTATGCGCCATAGTCCTCATCGGTGCTGTAGTACGTTTTTACGGAATTAATTTCGGTCTGCCCCATACAGAATCGAGACCGGATGAGTCAACCATAGTTACGGTTGCTTTCGGATTAGGCTCAGGAGATCTCAACCCCCATTTTTTTCATTATCCCACACTCTATATCTACATGGTTTTTATATGTTATGTTTTGTACTTTTGCTGCGGTTTGCTCAGCGGGAAATATACCGGCACGTTTGACCTTGCCAGTGAATTTTTTACTGATCCAACTAATTTTTTTCTGATCGATCGCTGTCTGGCAGCCCTGCTGGGAACAGTAACAATAGTTGTTGTCTATAAAATAGCCCAAAAACTCTGCGGCCGCAAAACCGGACTGATTGCAGCGCTTTTTTTATGCTTTGCCTACCTGCATGCGAGGGATTCCCATTTTGGCGTAACAGATGTTCCCCTGGTGTTTTTCACGATGTGCTCGGTACTGTACATGGTGTGTGCATACCAGCATCGGACAGCAAGGTATTATATTCTGGCCGGCCTTTGTGCAGGTCTTGCAACCTCTACAAAATATAGTGGAATTTTTCTGACCGGACCAATGGTGCTTGTGCATCTTTGCAATGTAATAGATGAAAAACAGGTGCAGTGGAAGCATATCCCGGACAAACGCATAGTTCTTTTTTTTGTTTGCTTGATTGTGTTTTTTCTGGTGGGCACACCATTTGCGCTGCTGGACTTTGCAACCTTTCGTGAACATTTTTTAAAAGAAGCCGCTCATGTGCGTGAAGGACACTGGACCATTGTGCTGGGAAGAGGGTTTTGGTATCATATTCGCTACACTCTTTACTACGGGCTTGGTGCAAGTCTTTTTATAGCATCACTAGCAGGCATAGTAGTTTTAACAAAGAGAGATTGGCGTAAAGCGTTGCTGTTATGTTCTTATCCCTTGCTGTATTATATTGTGATAGGCATGAGTCCAACGGTTTTTGTGCGCTATGCTATACCGTTGATACCTTTTTTGTGTATTACCGCTGCTGTTGGTAGTGTCAGATTATGTGAAACTTTTTTACATAATCGCAAACCATTGCTTGTAAATACTTTCATCGCTTCTCTATCGGCTCTGATTATTGCTCCGTCAGCATACAATGCATGGCGGTTTAATAGGGTGCTTGTACATGAGGACAACAGGGTTATTGCAGCTGACTGGGTTGAACGCAATATCAATGAAAGTGTTTCCATCTATCAGAGCTTCTGGCCCGGATTGCAACTATTGCCGCCCCAGGAGGAACTGATACAAGAATATCAAGATAAAATTGCGCAGGGCGGGAAGCCGGATGAAATACTTAAAAAACAAATTCAAAATATGCAGGTTAACAATAGACCGGGGTACTTGGTTGTAAAATACGATGAGAGAAAACAGACCTTTATTTACAACGACATGGCAATCGATACAGTACCCGACTATATAATCATAGGAGAATATCCTCTGCATTGGCACAGTCCAAAACCGTCAAAAGAGCTGGCAACGTTGTTAACGGATTCGTATAGGCTTGTAAAGTCGTTTATTGCGCTGGACGGGCAAAACTCTGAACAATGGTTTGATCAGTTGGATGCTTTTTATGTGCCGTTTGTAGGATTCAACAATATTCAAAGGCCGGGACCGAATATTTATATTTATCAAAAAACGGATACCTGAAACAGGTATCGGTCAATCGTGTGCCCATTAAAAGTTCATACTTGCAATTGTAGTAATCAATCCTTTCGAAACTTCCCTCGACACAAAACTCTTCCCCCGGCCTCGCAAACAATCGCACCATCTTTTTTTCAAAAGGTATGATTAATTTTGTATTGACTTCACTATATTTTTAGTATACCAATATGTATAATATTATACCTATAAGTATATAATAAGTGTTTCGGTAGTATGACAAATGAAGAAATAAAAAAAAGACGCAGGGAAAACATACTGGAGGCTGCCCTTAAGTGTTTTGTTGAAAACGGGTATTACAAAACATCAATGGCCACGATAGCGGACCGGGCAAATATAACAAAACGTGGTTTGTATTATCATTTTCGGTCAAAGGACCAGCTTTTTATCGATCTTTTTCATTACAGAGGCAAGCAATACTTTCAACAGGTGAACTCCCATATTCAAAAAATTACCGACCCTGAAAAAAAAGCGCGTCTCTTTGTCAGCAAAGCAAGTCATATGACCAAGCATAATGAAGATTTTTTGAGATTTTTTATCGAGTTTATGTCTGTCGGTACCCGCAATCCTGCTGTGTGTGAGGTTATGACGAAATATTATCGCGATTCCATTATGAATTTTGCAAAGCTCCTTGAGGCTGGAGGCAAATTAAAAAAAATCAAGAAACATGATCAGAAAAAAATAGCCCGAATAGTTTACTTGTTGTCTATGGGAACATTTTTCACTCATTTTTCACTTGATACTGATTATGACCTTGTTACACAGCATGCTTTCAATCTCAATATAGTTTTAAAAGATATTTTTAAATAGTTTGCCGGTAGTTATTGTGATTGAAAGGTAATGCAATAAAAAAAACTATTATCCAGCTGAAGCATTGGCTGATGAGAAACAGTTAAAGTACCGGCACAACGTTTGGCAGACTTATAGCGGAGGCACACGATGAAAGACAAGGTGGTAAGTGTATATGAGATATTCTTGAAAAACCTTAAAGTCTTTAAGCCAAAAGAAACCAAATCGGCCCAACCCTGTAAGGATAAAGAGCACAATCAGATAGTGCCCGGCAAGGCACCAAAGAGATTTTTTAATTTTGATGAATATAGATATTAAATGAGGACACTGGACTCTTGTTTTTGTTTTATCCCCCCTCCAAAGCGGATAAAAGACTCAAAGTCCGGTGTTCTCCTTTTTTTTTCGTTTGTTGATACCTGCTATGACTGCGCTGGATAGAGAGGTTTTTACTGTTCGGCATGCAGATGGAAAACCAGGTGATCTGCAACATCCTGAAAGGCAAAGAAGCCCGCCACAAGCAGCATAGAAGGCGCCTAAACAGCTCAATCAAGAAAGGAAAAAACGTATGTCAGAAGAACAGGGAACAATTGAAAAAATGCTGATGCAGAAGCCTTTTAAATTTTTTGACAGTCATGGTCATCCCGGGCTTGAAAAAGAAGATATCGATAAAAGGCCAGGTTGTATTGATTTTTGGTGCGGTAATACGGTTGTAGCACGCAGTATGATGGGTGCCCGCGCATTCCTGGGTGATCCAAACCCCTCCAGAATCATCACAACAGCAGAAGAATGCCCTGAGATGACCTCGGCAGTATTTATAAAATATATGGATGAGAACAACGTCGAAGGAATGTGTTTGCAGGCTATTCACGGTATTACCGATTCGTGTCCGGGTTATCCCGACGGGTGGAAGTGGTATGTGCCCAACGAATATGTAAAAAAACAGTTTATTGATGCTTATCCGGGGCGCTTTACCGCTGTTGGCGGTATCCACCCGCGCTACGGTAAAGAAGCTGCTGTTGAGATGGTTATCTCTGCCCATGAATGCGGCTTCCCAGGCTGTAAGTTCCATACGCCGACGTCAGGTTATCCTAACAACCCTGATATGTATCCTGCCTATGAAAAGCTGGTGGAGCTGGGTATGCATCTGCAGGTACATACCGGCGTTGAAGAACTGCCTGGAACCCGCGCCAAATACCAGGATCCGGTCTATCTTGATGATGTGGGCATGGATTTCCCGGATTTGAAAATACTGCAGCTGCACTGCGGAGTGTTTAATAACCCCATGCAGGGGCTGTGGAATGTAATGAAGTTTGACAATATGTACACCGATGTCACCATACCCCATCCCACCCTGATGCATTTTAAATATTACTGGGATCTTGATCACATGCGTTTTCTTGAGTTCTTTATGCCTGATAAGGTGTTTTACGGTACCGATTTTCCGCTGACCATGGCAGCCTATCGTTCAATGATTGACAACATAATGAACATGCCTCTTTCAATGGCATTTAAACATAAGCTCATGGGTGACAACTTCAGGAAGTTCGTTGGCTGGAATGACAGCAAGTGAATTCTAGTACCGCGTGACACTTAAATTTGTTGGTATGCTTTAGTGCAGGTGCGAGTATTGTAGCGGTACTCGGTACTGCTTAGGCAGTTATCCGGGGCAACCGACAGATAACAAAAAAAAACAAAACAAGAGGTGTACATCGTGAGGAAACACGGCAGATTACAAACCACTCCCATAGATTACAGCCCAAAACGACCAGCGGCTGCCAGCCCTGTGAAAATTCAGGATTTAAGCTTTCGCGACGGCCACCAGTCTCTGTTTGCCACCCGAGGACGAACAGAGGACATGCTTCCCATCGCAGAAATGATGGATAATGTCGGCTTCTGGGCCCTTGAAACGTGGGGCGGTGCTACCTTTGACGCAATGCACCGCTTTTTAAACGAGGACCCCTGGGAAAGAATCAGGACACTTAAAAAATATATCAAAAAAACACCTTTTTCCATGCTGCTGCGCGGCCAGAACCTGGTGGGATACAGAAACTATGCTGATGATGTAGCTCGTGCCTTTGTAGAGCGGGCCGCAGCAAACGGCATTGATATATTCAGAACATTTGATGCGCTAAATGATTACCGTAATTTTGAGACAGTGGTACCTGTTATCAAGGAGTGCGGGAAGCATTTTCAGGGGTGTATCTGCTATACAATGACTGAGCCGCGTATGGGCGGTGAGGTATATACACTGGAGTATTACACGAGCAAGGCACACGAGCTTGAAAAGATGGAAGCCGATAGTATCTGTATCAAGGACATGGCAGGTCTACTGTCATCCTATGACGCCTATGAGCTTGTGACGGCCCTGAAGAAAACGGTCAGTGTGCCGATACATCTTCACAGCCACAGCACCTCAGGCCTGTCAGCCATGTCTCATCTGAAGGCCATTGAGGCAGGAGTTGATATCATCGATACCTGTATGGCGCCATATGCAAACCGCACATCGCACCTGCCCGTTGAACCCATTGTTATGACGCTTTTAGGCACGGACAGGGATACGGGTTTTGATATTAACCTTCTGGTTTCTATAGGTGAAATCATCGAGCGGCAGATTATACCCAAGTATCGGCAATACCTTAACGACTCAAAGGTTTCGCTTACCGATATCAGCGTACTGTTGCATCAAACTCCGGGCGGGATGCTGTCAAATCTTGCCAACCAGCTCAAGGAAATGGATGCGCTTGATAAGATTGAGCAGGTATATGCCGAGCTGCCCAGAGTCAGAAAGGACCTGGGACAGGTGCCCCTTGTCACTCCTACGAGCCAGATTGTGGGAGTCCAGACAGTAAACAATGTGCTGTTTGATAGTGGCGGTGAACGCTACACAAGGATAACTGACCAGGTAAAGGACCTGTGTTACGGCCTGTATGGGAAAACGCCGATGCCTATTAATGAGGATGTCCGGAAGAAGGCTCTGAAAGGATACCCTCGAGGACAGGAGCCTATTGCCTGCCGACCGGCTGAGATTTTAGAGCCCGAACTTGACAGAGCAAAGCAGGAAATAAAGGATCTTGCCCAGAATCTGGATGATGTTCTGATATATGCGCTGTATCCGGTAACCGGAAAACGGTTTTTGAAATGGAAATACGGCAAGGAGCAGCCCCCGCCCGAGGTGCAGCCCAAGAGCCTTGAGCAGGTCCGGGCAGAGCTGGCGCTGATTGAAAAAGCCAAAGTAGGCAATGTTATAGAAAAGACCGATAAGCCAGTGCCTGCAAAGAGCGATCATCTGCGTAAATTTAACGTGTTTGTTGATAATGAATACTTTGAGGTTTGTGTTGAGGAGGCAGGCAGACCATCTGTTGTGGGCCGTGTACCGCCTGCTCCCGGAGTTGCATGTTCTGCGCCACCAAAGCCTTCAGCCCCGGCAGTTCCGGGAGCAGGCACGCCGCTTACCGCTCCGATGCCCGGTATGATCGTTAGCATAGAAAAACAGGTAGGGGACGTGGTCACTGCCAAAGAGACGGTTATAGTTCTTGAGGCAATGAAGATGGAAAATACCCTTGCTGCTCCCAAGAGCGGCAAGGTGTCAGAAATTAACGTTAAAATCGGAGACACGGTTAAAAAAGGTGATGTGCTGTGTGTAATTGAATAATAAACGCATATACAACAGGTATAAAATTTTACTGTATTGATGTAATATTCACTATAAGGAGATTTGCAGCATGACAACGTATGATAAAGAGTTCAGACTGCCCCGACATGAGTTTGCAAAACGGATTGATTGTGATACATTCAGCAATGACGATGATCGGGAGCTTTATTACTTTGCCTTTTCTAATTATCTAAAAATTTTGGACATCTATAACCTTATAAGAATCAGTCACCCGCAAGAAAAATAAAATTTTAAACAGCTGCGCGGTATATTTGTTAGGATAATATAGTATAGACTTTTGTTTTCATGTCGTATACGATAAAGCCAAACACTGAAAAAAAATATATAACCGTTACGTATAAGGGCAGTGTACCTGTTAAGGACTTTGCCGATGCTCGACTAAGGGCGGCGTTCCTTTTAAACATGAATTATTGGAAAAACATTCTTGTTGATTTAAAGGAAGCAATTCTGCAGTTTAGTGAAGTTGATAATATCAGTTTTGCCATAACCCATGATATCGTGTTGCCGGAAGATGTCAAAATGGCAGTAATAGCGGATATGGAACAGCATAAAGAACAACTGTGTTTACACAAGAAAATGGCAACCCAATGGGGAGTAGCGGTAGAGCTTTTTAATGATGAAAATGAAGCGATAGAATGGTTTGCTAAAAACTAAATTTTTCAAACGCTATCACATACTAACTGGAAAGAGATTATATGAATAATGACGTAGTGATTGCCGGTGCTTGCCGAACAGCCATAGGAAGTTTTCTGGGAACACTCAAGGATATGCATGTTACAGAGCTTGGTCGAATCGTCGGTGCAGAAGCCCTCTGCAGAGCGGGCATTTTAGCAGGTGATATTGATGAGGTTGTCTGCGGTAATGTAATACAAGCAGGTGCCGGTGGTAATGTCGGCAGGCAAATTCAAGGCGCTATCGGAATACCGTGGGACAGGCCGGCTTGTACAATAAATCAGTTGTGTGCTTCCGGAATGAGAGCGCTTGAGATCGGTGCTCAAAATATCATGCTGGGCAAAACTGAAATATGTCTGGTTGTTGGAGTTGAAAATATGAGCATGTCCCCCTATGTAATTCCCAAGGCACGCGAAGGCTACAGAATGGGTTCCGGCACGCTTGAAGATGCTATGCTCCTTGATGCACTTATCTGTTCTATTGAAAATTATCATATGGGTGTAACGGCTGAAAATATTGCTGCGACATACAGGATTTCGCGTAACGAACAGGATAAACTTGCTTTGCTCAGCCAGCAGCGAGCAGCAGCTGCCATCACAAAAGGTGCATTCCGAGATGAGATCGTTCACGTTCACGTTAAACACAACAAACAAACTGTTGTTTTTGATACTGATGAGCATCCCCGAAAAAACACAACTGAAGAAATTCTTGCAAATCTTAGACCCGTATTTAAACAGGATGGTACGGTTACCGCCGGCAATTCATCAGGCGTAAATGACGGTGCTGCAGCTGTGGTCTTGATGAGTTCTCAGAAAGCCAGAGATATAGGAGCAAACGCTCAGGCAAAAATTATTTCTACGATAAGTCGGGGCATTGAACCTGCTGTTATGGGGCTTGGCCCTGCAGTGGCAATACCCCGCGCATTGCAACAGGCCCGGTTGAGTTTTAATGATATTGACTGTTTTGAAATTAATGAAGCCTTTGCGGCCCAGGTTCTGGGTGTCGCACGAAAGTTGCAGCAGGACCATAACATAAAAATTGATATGGAAAAGATAAACAGGAACGGGTCCGGGATATCACTTGGTCATCCTGTGGGATGCAGCGGTTTAAGAATCATCGTCTCTCTGGTTCATACAATGCAAAAGCTAGGAGCACCGTTGGGTTGTGCATCGCTGTGTGCCGGAGGTGGACCGGCCATGGCTACAATTGTGGAGCACCTCTAACTGTGAATAAACAATGCTGCGTTAACGGCAAAAACAGGGGATGTTTACACGATATAATACTACATATGGGGGAAGAGTTATGGATAAGAAGATAGTATGTTCAGTAACGATGGCGGTGTGTTGTGTAGTAGTATTTTTGGCAGTTCCAGCAACATCTCTGGCCGTAGTACGGCTGCTTGACGGCAAACTGCTGCTTAACGGATTTATAAAAGAGACGGCCTATATCCGGACAAGCATGCAGGACCGTGAAGAGGAGTTTCATGACACCAACCTTGGATCTTTACGCACAAGTGTGCTGCTGGAGGCCCTCTACAGCATCAAGGAGAGCCGGAATTTTGCGCTTAAGGTGTTCGGTGGTGTCAAGTGGTGGTATGAGGCAGCCCCGCGCCTTGATGACAATTTGCGTCGGCATATTCCGCATCGATATCGCAAGGACTATATACAGCCAAGAAATTTTGAAGAAGACGTATTGACTGAAGCATACATAGATATCATCAACGGACCGCTTCAATTTAAGATCGGCAAGCAGATTGTGGTATGGGGCGACCTTGATATTAACCGTGCTGCCGACGTAGTCAACCCCCTTGACCTGCGCTTCGGATTTCCGGGGATTGACACCTGGGAGGAACTCAAACGGGGCATCTGGATGATCAGAGCATTTTACCAGTCACAGCTGCCGGGCAATTTACTGTTTGAAGTAATTTTCAATCCCGGTGATTTTAAAATGACTCTGCTTCCTGAGGAAGGCACGCAATGGGGGGCACCCTACCATGCCTCAAATCAGTTCCTGCCGGCAACGGGCTTCGGAGCCGGTCACTGGCTGTTTGAAAAAATGAGACGTGATGCGCCGGGCTGGAATCTGAAAGACAACTATGAATTCGGCTTCAGGCTGCGCGGCTATACCTGGGATATTGACTGGACGCTGATGTATTACAATTCACTGCAGGACGGTCCGATTGCCAATCCGAACCGAGCAGGTGATTTTTTTCGGCAGTATCTAACTGCAGCAATTCCTGCCCAGATAACCGGCAGTGAGATAAATCCGGGCGACTGGCCGGACTATCAAGTGTTTAAATACAAAAGATCCCAGGTGATCGGCGGCACCATGCAGGCTTTTATAACAAGGGGACGCATTACCCGGGGATCTATTTTAAAAGCCGAATGGTTTTATGAAATCGGCACACCCTTTAATAAAGGTACCAGAGGGTCAAGCTCGGATATATACAAGGAAACCAGGCGGGATGTATTAGGACTTGCTTTAAACTGGTATCAGAAGATATCTATCCCGGGCATCACTCAAAGCCGAATCTGCACTGGCAAACAGTTTGAATTAAGCCTTACCTACTTTTTCGAGAAAATATTCAATCATGATCATGATCTTGTACAGGATATCCGCAACCACAGACCGGGGGATTCGGTTGCTGAGAATATCACCTTGTGGTTCATGCAGGCCATGTTCAACCAGACGATAAATCTAGTATTTATTGGAAATTACTGGACACGTATCGACAAGTGGATGGCGGTACCCACAATCTCCTATATATTTCCCGGCAGGCACTGGCGTGCAGACGTGGCCATGGCATTATACGGTGGCGCTAAAAATGAATACACCCATGGTATCATGGACCATAAAGACAGCATTATTCTGCGGTTACGCTATGAATGGTAAACAAATGAACAACAGCTAACAGGAGGAATATTTTATGAAAGTATGTGCTTTGAGCAAAAAACTAAAAACAGCGGGTATGTGTAGTATCCTTTTTCTGATGCTGGTTTCTTTGACTGTGAAGGCTGCTGAGGTGCAGTACCCGGTCCAGGCATATACTGCTGAGGAACTTGCCCAACTGAGGGAGTGGGAAAAAAAATGGGTAGGGCAAAAAATCGATAAGAGTAATATCGATCAGGTGGCTGCATTTATGCCCCAATCATATGTTGAATTATATAAAAACCCTGCCAAATGGGGTGCCGGCCCTGAGGGGTTGTACTTTTATATTGTGCCTTACAAACAGATCATTGAGACGCCCGGCATGATTGAGGCAACCAAAAAGTATGCGCCTCTAGTAAAAACAAACAGTGACGGCACAATTGCAAATTATGCTGAGCTTGCAGGTGTTCCTTACCCGGACCCCAAGTCCGGCCAGGAGGTCGCCTGGAATTTTGATTTCAGCAATCATGGCGACAGCAATCATTATATGCGAAGCGCACCTAACGTAAACCCAAAAAACAGAACTGATAGGCTTGCTGAACAGGAACAATATGAGTTTTGGTTTATACACCGTACCGAACTGGATCCTAAACCGGCGCTGCCCGACAATCCCAAAGGAATACACCGGGGGACCTTTCTGCACATGTGGGACCCCCCTGAGTTTATTAACACCCGTTATTTTAACCTGCGCTATGTAAACCCTAAAAAAGATGACGACACCTACCTGTGGTATAGTCAGTTTAGACGAATAAGGCGTCTTTCAACAACCCAGCGTACCGATTCCGTAGATGGTACTGATTTGATTTATGATGATGAGTTTTTCTGGGATGGACACATTACCCGCAACACCTATGAGTATAAGGGCAAAAAAGAGCTGCTGTGCTGCCGGCACCAGGACATGAGTAAGGTAGTGCGCCCGACCGGACAGTTGTTCGGCAGCAACCTTTCGCTGGAGCGCTGTAAAACCCTTGTTGTGAGCGTTGTAAACAAGGATCCCAACTACATCTACGGCCGCCGGGTATGGTATCTTGATCCTGAGACCTACATAATTCTATGGACAGAAATATATGATGAAAACGACAGGTTCTGGAAATGTTTTATGAATATGACCCAGGATATCCAAACGGCAAAGGGTGTAAGCAAAAACTTCATTGTCGGTACGGCCTTTGCTGATTTCCAGAGGGTGCATGGCGGTCAAAGCACACAGGAGATATACGGAATCAGTTTGGATACGGTTGACCGCAGTATTTTTTCTATTAGTCATTTACAGAAAACGTATTAATATTTTTCAGTCTTCATCCGATTATACAAGAAACCTGCTGTATATAGGGCTGTTATGTTAGCAGGTCCGTATAGTTGCCTAAACATTGATTGGTTTTTAATGCCTTAGGGGTACGCCCCGAAGCGTGCTTCGTTTTATAGGTGTCAACAAAAGGGTGCTACCCCGTAGCGTGCTGCGGGGTAGTGCCTTATATAGGTGTGAGGGATGAAGGATGCAGAAAAAACAAAACAGCAACTCATCAATGAAGTGCAGGAGTTGCGGCAACAACTTTCCAATCCGGGTGATTTCGCATACCTACTGAAAACGGAAAACGAACAACCAAACCTTCGGATCAAAACAATTCGGAGAAACAAACATCCGGGTTTATCACCCAACATTCCATCCGGGAGGCTGCCAATCAGTCCATATCAATACTTCTCGCCGAAGACAACCCAACAAACCAGAAACTTGCTGAAAAAATTCTCACCAAGGCCGGATACCGGGTAAGTATTGTCGGCAATGGAAAAGAAGCCGTTGCACTATATACTGCTGCACCTGAAAAATACCATATAATCTTTATGGACGTGCAGATGCCTGAGCTGAATGGTCTTGATGCAACCAGGCGGATTCGGGAATGGGAGGACAAGACAGATAGTGCCGATACCGGAACACCGCAGCCAGCGTCTGATAAACGACATATTCCTATTATTGTAATGACTGCCCAGGCCATGAAGGGTGATCATGAGAAGCGTATAGCCTCCGGTATGGATGACTATGTACCCAAGCCGATCAAGCGGGAGATGGTGTTCGATATGTTGCAAAATTGGGTGCTTGAAAAAATCTAGCCCGCATTATTCATGACTATTAACGGCCAGCCTGCGGCATCGGGTTGCGTGCTTCAGGCTATGTGCTCGCAAAAACGGCTACTTTCTTGATTACCAGACA
>JANQFE010000009.1 GCA_028278025.1 Thermodesulfobacteriota bacterium
TTTTAATAAAAGATTATTATGCTAGTGCGGGGTCCTCATCGATTGTACTTGACAGCCCTGAAAATAGTGAAAACAATCGTACTCAAAAAAAGAAACCGCCCCATTATTTAGTTAAAGTTTTTGCAGATGCAGCGAATAATTCAAAGATAACTTATACGGTTTATTATTGTCCTGCGTATTATGAACACTTATTGTATAAAATACCTGCTATGTTTAGAGGAGTGGAAGAATTTGGTTGGCCACTCTCCCCTACATTTTCATTCGAGAATTTTGGACCAACCTTTAATAATCTTATGGTTTGGATTGGGGATAGGGATAATCAGTATTCTAGTTATCGTCATCTAAATAAACAACATTTTTCAACAAAAATATATGCAGATGATGATAATGCTTACGTCAAAGACGGCATTAATGATCAGGATCCCGCAATTCAAAGGGCATTTATCCAAGTAGTAAAATCATTAACAACGAATCCATATAGTGGATTTTATCTACAAACTAAAATATTGAAGATAAACAACAATTATAATGAAAGATAAACTTGGTAAATTAATGAAGGAAAAGGCATGGGTGATTATTATAAATGCTGCATTTTCCTCTATTTCGGCTTATGTAAGTCATTTCTTTACTGATCTGAATTTTGATTTTTTAATCACCTCCATTGTGCTATTCATTTTTGGTATTATAACCTATTTAGTTTTTAAAGGAGTTTGTGTAGCGTTAACCCGCAAATTCAACTATATTCTAATTATCTTGACATATATCGTATGGATTTTTGTCTTATCGGTACTTTTAATTACCATATTGAATCATACAATTAACTATGATGATAAGAATATAATTATTGGGACAAAGTTTACTGAATCCGCAAAGGTCCGAATTGAAACGATTGGAACAGTAAATCCAGTGAAGGTATTACTAGATGCCCCGGATGGATTTAAAGGTGATGTTTGGTTGGATTATAAATGGATAGAAAATAAGATTACCATATACTTTATAACAGTAGTTATTATTTCAAGCATTCTTGTAGTATTTTATGAGAATATGGTTGAATTGAACCAGATTGAAAATCGAGATCGAAGCAAATCTGCTGAACACAAAAATAAAGGGGATTAAAAAGATGAGCTTTTTAGTAGGGAGTGTTCAGAAAAGTGTGTCAACACTTTTTGAACATCCTTCCCTCCGGTTCCCGAGGCCGTAGGCCGATGGGAGCCGGAGGGAAGGATGAGCTTATTCTAACCATTTACCGTACCGGTCTTTGTATTGGTCTAGTAAATCTCGTTGAATAGCAGTCCAGTGGAAGGCTCTTCTTTTCCAGCTCTTCTCATTGTATTTCAGGGCCAAATATAACTGTTTCTGCAGACTCCTTTCGTTTACTCAAGCTCCCTTGGTTTTTGTGACCTTTCTCATTACCCGGTGCAGCGCTTCGACTGGATTGGTGGTATAAATCATTCGCCTTACATGGCTGCTGTAGTCCATGAACACCATCAACTCCTCCCAGTTAGCTTCCCAGCGCTGCCTTACTTCCTTGTATTTGCCATCCCAATTCTCTCCAAATGCTTGCATGGCCAACTCAGCCTGATCTCTTGTCGCTGATGTATAGACCTTTCTCAGATCCGAACATAGCTTCTTCATATCCTTATCGGCTACAAACTTCGTACTGCTGCGAACCATGTGAACGATACAACGCTGAACCATCGACATTGGGTACACTGCTTCTATGATCTCCTTGAAGCCCTTTAGGCCATCGACACAGAAGAACAATACATCTTCCACGCCACGACTTACCAGATCCTCCAGGATCAATCCCTACTGTCGGGATCCCTCAGATGCGCCAATATATAATCCCAGTACATCCCGTTGGCCCTCTGCATCTACTCCGTAGACCGTGTATACAGCCCTGTGGACTACCATGCCCTGGTCTCTGACTCTATAGTGGATGGCATCCAGGTAGATGATCGGATAACAGCCCGATAGAGGGCGCTGCTGCCAGTCCAACACTTCCTCTCGATCGGTTATCGTGCTGATAGCTGATTTACTGTACTCTAAGCCATACATCTCATACAACACACGACAGATATCTTCGTTGGAATTACCTCGAGCATAAATGCAAATTCCGGAGCATATTGACCCCCTCTCTCCGTTTTTGTTGACCCCCCAATTCCGGGGATATTGACCCCCTTAAATTTAAAACATTCAGACTGACATTCCGGCAATGTTGACCCCCTGCTTGAGGTGACATTCCGGCAGTATTGGCCCCTCTGATTTTGGTACACATCGCAGGATGATCTTTGGTTTTTTTAACCGAAAAAGATCATTGCCATATGGCCAAACCGATTGCTATGAGTGTACTGAAACAAATCATTCGTCAATGGTGCAAGGATACGCCCATTAAAGCCATTTCAAGGCATGCAGGCGTGTCCAGGAACACCATCAAGACTTACATTAAGATCATCAAGGACCGTGGACTGTGCTGTACCGGGTTGCTTGGTATGGAGGATCATGAGTTAGAAGCCTTGTTCTTCCGCAGCCCGCAAGCAGATCCCCGTTACTCCACCCTTTTACAGTTGATGCCCTATTTTGCTAAAGAACTGGGCAGAACAGGGGTAAACCGACAGGTGTTGTGGGAGGAATACATCGTAAAACATCCGGACGGCTATCAGCACAGCCAGTTTTGTTACCACCTGCAGCAATACCTGAAAAGCGAACAGGCTACGCTTCACATTGAGCAAAAGCCCGGGGATAAACTCTACGTAGATTTTACAGGCAAGAAGCTGCAATGGGTAGACCATCAAACCGGAGAAGTTCATGATGCGGAAGTCTTTGTAGCCGTACTCGGACACAGCCACCTGACTTACGTGGAAGCAGTGCCATCTCAAAAGCAGGCTCACTTCCTGTCTGCCCTTGACAACGCCCTGCATTACTTTGGGGGAGTGCCCCAGGCTATCGTGCCGGACAACCTCAAGGCAGCGGTGATCAAGACCGACCGTTATGAGCCCACTATAAACGAAGCCCTCAGTGACCTGGCTAACCACTATCAGACCACCATTTATCCTGCCCGCAGCCGTAAACCAAGAGACAAGTCATGGGTGGAGAACATGGTCCGCACCATTTACAGCCGGGTATTTGCACCGCTGCGCAATGATACCTACCACAGCCTTTCAGCGTTGAACCGGGCTATGCGGATATGCCTTGAAAAGCATAATGGTCAAAACTTCCAGGGCGAAGACTTCAGCAGGCTGCAGCGCTTTAATGAGCAGGAAAAAGAGCACCTCTCGCCCTTACCGGCAGAACGCTATCAGCACAAACAATACCGGGATGTGAAGGTCCGCAAGAACTGTCATGTCTACATTAATGAGGACAAGCACTATTACAGTGTTCCCTACCGGTTTATCGGTAAAACCGTCAGGGTAATCACTACCCAGCAGCAGGTCTGGGTGTTGTATGACCGCCAGCGCATTGCCTTCCATAAAAGAGACTTTAAGCCCTATGGTTATACCACTGTCAAAGAACACCTGCCTTCACACCACCAGTTTGTTATCGAATGGAGTGCTCAGAAGTTCCTGAACTGGGCCGCAGGCATACATGCCGATGTCCATACTTTTATCAAGGCCATACTGGACAGCAAACCCTACCCGGAGTTGGCTTATCAAAGCTGTGTAGGTCTGTTGAGCATGGATAAGAAGCGCGGCCGGCAACGGCTCATTGCTGCCTGTCAGCGGGCGGCCCACTATCAGAACTACAGTTATGGTGCTGTCAAAAGAATACTGGATAACAACCTTGAACAGGCACCGCTGCCCGGTGATCAACAAATGAAAATCAACCTGCCGGACCATGACAATATACGGGGCCCGGAGGCATATCAGTAAACATTAAAATCAATTAAAATGAACACACAAACCAGTGACAAAATGAGCCAGATGCGGCTCACCGGAATGAAAGAGGCTTATCAGACCTTATTACAAACACAGGAGGATCTCACTTACGAGGAGGCCATATCCATGATGGTCGATGCCGAATGGGAATGGCGGCATAACCGAAAGATGCAGCGTTACATCAAGCAGGCAGGCTTCCGCTATCAGTCCTCTGTCGAGGAAATCGATTTTATGGCCGACAGGAAGCTGAACAAAAACCACTTGCTGCGGCTGGCCGACTGTTCCTTCATCAACCGGGCAGAGAACATCCTGGTCACCGGACCGACCGGAGTCGGTAAAAGCTTCATTGCTACTGCCCTGGGATATCAGGCCTGTGAAAAAGGATACCGTGTAGCCTACTTCAATATGCAAAAACTCTTCTCTACCCTGAGAAGATCCAGGGCCGATCAATCCTATCACAAAATCCTAAAGAGACTGGAAAGGACCGATCTGCTTATCCTTGATGACTTTGGACTCGAACCTTTTGATCATGAGAACCGCCTGACACTGCTGGAAATAATTGATGACCGTAATGCAAGAAAATCAACCATTATCAGCGCACAGCTCCCGGTCAAAAGCTGGTATGAGATCATCGATGACAAAACCATTGCAGATGCTATCCTGGACAGAATCGTGCACCAGGCACACAGAATTGAACTTAGCGGAGAATCCATGAGAAAACTTAAAAAATCAAAACAACACAACTAAAAAATAGCCATATTTGATCTGCGATATACCAACATGAATCAGAGGGGTCAATAAAAACGGATTAGGGGGGCAATACCGCCGGATTATACA
>JANQFE010000099.1 GCA_028278025.1 Thermodesulfobacteriota bacterium
TACAGCGTCACACTTTAATTTGTCAGTTGATCGGTGAAGGTCTTTGGTTTTGAACAGCAAGGGCGGTGTGAGCAATTGCCTATACTATAAGACACAGTCGTTCCAGCGAGCCCATAGCCCGCTGCAATCAACACCAAAGACCCTCGTTAAATCATATCCACAAATTTAAAAGTGACTCTGTACTAGCATGGATGGTGAAATTACTGATCTTAAAGAGTGTGGACAGCTTTGTTTATACTTGAAAAAGGCATCTGGAAAATACGTTTACGGCATGAATCATTTGAGCAGATATAGAACAACGTGAGGGATCAACCCTCATATAACTTGTAAAATTCTTGCCTGCCAAGATTTGTCTTGTGAAACAAGACGGTCTTCTTTATTCATTGAAATATCATTGGTCCTATAGCTATATAACACATTGTTTTTACTTCGAATGTTTAATTGCAGCACATGTTTTCTGTTGGCATGTTTTTTGTTTAGAAGATGCTCTAAATAGCTATATTTATCAGTTATTTCTGTTATGTAACAAGGAGCATTCAGTATGAAAAAAATTATTCTCAAACAAACTATGTATTGCCTGAGTTTAGTGGTGTGTGTTTGTCTGCTGTTTGCATGTGATCATTTTGGCGCAAAAACCATACCGGCCTCCACTGCGTTAATCAGCACATCTCTTGCCGGCAGTTCTGATGAACTCAATGAAAAAACAAAGTACTCCGTTTTTCAGTCAACAGAGTGCAGCGAGTTCGCTGAATGTGTAACACCGGACAATGTATCGGGCAAGGTTTACTATGCAGGCATAATGGTTGGCACCGGTTCAACCGGATACAGTCTGGGGCCCATTATCGGTGATGTTATTGACCCCTCACAGACCGGCTCCTTCAGCCCGACAGAGCTTCTTGATTTTGATATGGCACAACAGATTACTGCCGACGGCAGCATGACCTGCTGTGAGGGCTCACCCTATCCTCCCGATGAAGAAGCATATGCACGAGCAGTTGAAATTTTGTTTGGCTATGTCGATGTTGATTTCAGCCTGGAAGATTCAAGCACAAACAAGGCCGTCAGCGGAGAACATACAGTGCGGACCGTATATGGTGATATAACAGGAACAGAATATAAAAAGGGCGATCTTCTGTATCTTGATAAAGAAGATAACCTGTTCAAATGGTGCACACCGGAGGCTGGCTGCACGCATGTGTCACGTCCTGAAAATCCGCTGCAGTATGAGGACGTGGCAAACTATTCCGGCACCCCGGACGGTGTAGGTAATCAAATCATACCTAGTTTTGCAGCCGAACTGCCTACAGATCACCCATCAATACAGCTCACCGAAAGCGATGTGCTTTCACACTCCTGGATGTTCACCATTGATTTCGATATGACCGGCGGTGTGGTCTTTACAGATAATCTTACGTCAACCAGTACAATTTCCGATCTTGTCCGCGCTTTCAGACTGGCGGCCGCGCCCGGCAGCCGTGAGTCAGGGTTCACGGTGCGGCTCACAGCCGAAAAAACACCCCTGACAACCGGTGACAACGAAACCGATCCTGAACAGGGAGATGACAATGGCACGGACCAGCCGCCTGATAGCGCTGCAGCCGAGAAAGTTCTGCCGTACAATCCGCAAAACAGCCTGGTGCTGGCTGACTTAATACGAAAAGATCTGAAATATTATGAATATAAATATGAATGGGACCCGGGCAAGTGGCGCAAACATGAAGTTTCCAGCAAGCATATGATAAAAATGTATCCCTTCCCGCTCGTACAAAATTTCGACAGGAACCGGCTATTGAAAAACAATGTTGATATAACAGAAATGCCTTCTGCTGCCCAGTGGGAACACATCGGTATCCAGGGCGTTGGCGTGGTAAAAAGCGTGACCTACGACAAGAACAACACCAGCCATCTTCTCATGGGAACCGAAGGGTCGGGTCTATACAAGTCAACTGATTTCGGCACCACCTGGCAAAAGCTTGATTTCCCCCGCAATGATATTCGCCATGTCATCATCGATGCTGACAATCCTGACCACTACATCGTAACCACCGGCATTTATCTCTTTACCGATCTGCCGACAACAATTTACCGATCAAGTAATGCCGGGCAGTCATGGGACACGGGAAACAATGCGGTAACCAACCAGTACGGTACACCGACATACGTGACCCCCTCGCAGATACACTATCTTGATGGATATATTACCGTTGCCGGTACAATGCAGGGCTTCGGCACCTATGCGGTTGCCCGGAAGTATTTAGCCGCCACCACATACTACACGGTTACGCTTGAGCGCACTGCCAGCTGGGTCGGGCCGTTAAAAATAAAAGACACAGGCATGGGCCTCATTACCTTCTATGATGAAAAGTTGCTCGAAAAGACGGGTGATGAAAAGGAGTGGGTATATGAAGATTCGCTGTACAAGACAGAAGATGCGGGGACAAGCTGGACCATGGTTTTCTCACCCGAAAAGCAGGGACTTGAAGACTATGATATCACAGCCTATGACATTTCTGAGGACGGCCAGAGAATATACCTTTTCCTGAAGAGCAAAGCAAAGCAAACGAATATTATCGCCAAAAGTTTTAATGGGGGAATCGACTGGACACAGGTAGAGATTCAGGAATTCAGATGGATGATCCTGAATGACAACTGGGAGTATACGCTGGATGATTACATTTTTAAATACACCGCACAGGACCTTGTGCTCGATGAAGAAAATGAAGACTATATTGCTCTTTTTATCTATATGAACGGGTTTTTTGACTCGTTTAATGGCGGTGTGGATTTTACCAAGTTCATAACCAATTACCAGGATGTCTATATTCTCAACGGAGCGGCAGGTGAAGCCCAGGTAATTGAGCCTATGGACCTTCGCATTGATACTATGACGGAAGTGCAAACTCAGCAAGGTGATGCTTTCCTTATCCCCACCGACCAGGGATTACACTACTACGATGGCTTAACCGGTACGCTGCAAAATCTTGCCCCTGATCTGTTCCTGGCGGATTCCGGTATTGTCAGTGTGTCGCCTGCCTGCCCAAGGATCTATTCAGGTCTCTGGCACATAGGCAGTTACTGGATAAACCCGGACAACAGCATTGAAGGCTTTAACGGCGGTGAAAACTGGGGCTATGGTATCGGTCCTGATGATGGCTGTGACACGCCGGTGTTCAGCCCGGTTCACGGGTATCTCGGTGACGGCAAAAATGTGGATGAAGATAAGAGCGAGTTCTTTCAGGAAAGTTTTGATTATGGATGGCCGATTGAAGAAACATTCAGCTACTATGACGGCTGGTGGTATGTTTTTAGATGGTGGGGTAGTATGTGGTATCTCGTAAGAATAAATGAGGCCTTTAGCACCTATGAAATACTATATCCTGATAATGATACGACTGCATATGTTAAAGCCTACGGGATGGACACCTCTGTATCCGGGTCTCCGATTTGGGTGCTGGATCACAATTTAATCCTGTGGAAATTTGTTGATGGTGATTGGTTTAAGTGGAAAAATCTGGATGCTGTTGACTATGATATAAAAAACATCATTGAAGAAGTCAATGGTATCAAAGTCTATAAAGATCGCATTATTCTTTATGGACATTCCGGCATGTATATTTCCGTCGATCAGGGCAAAACCTGGTATAAAGGCTTTGAGGGCGAAAAAATCTGGGCACTGGCTCAGGATAAATGCGGGACCATCTACATGGCCGTACAGCCTGACCCGGATTCAAACCTAGGCGGAGTATATTATTCTAATGATAACGGCAAAACCATCTATAAGCTTGGCACAGGTGACAGCAAATCGTATATTTCCAGCCTTGCCATCGACCATGCCAATGATGTTATGTATGCCGGCACTGCCGGAGAGTCGATTCTAAGAATCACGCTAGAAGATTGTGCGGGAGACTGAGAACTTTTTACCTTCTATAGGGTGAGTGCAACCCGCCATGAACGGACTGAAAATGCTCGCTGGGTTCCGCTTTTGCTACACCCATTCTACAACGCTCCCCCATTTAGTTCTACAGATTGATATTTCTCTTGAACACCGCATAAAATTTTCATATAGTCACTAACCTCCGGCAAAGCCGGAGGCTTGATTAGGTGAACCGTTCAAAACGGTTAGTTCATGAGCCACCCAAAGGTGGCTTTGATTAAATAATTTCAGTTGCTCAAGTCGTTGATCTTCTTTTTCCTGGTGCTTTATGTATTGTCTGATTTCTTCATCATCTTTGCCGCAGGTGGAAACAAAATACCCCCGCGCCCAAAAATGCTGCCCAGTGGAATTCTTGAACCGTGAACCAATGTTCCTGGCTATATATATTGAGCTTTTGCCCTTCATGAATCCTACTACCTGGGCCACTGCATATTTGGGGGGTATCGATACAAGCATATGCACATGGTCACACATTAGATGCCCTTCCCATATTTTGCTCTCTTTTTGCTGGGCC
>JANQFE010000030.1 GCA_028278025.1 Thermodesulfobacteriota bacterium
CTGAAATCGCTGCACTCGGCTGCGTTGCAATGGGATTGAGAAAGACAGTGCTTGAGCAACCGAAAATAATACGTCAATGCTGCAAAAAGTCTGTGGTGATTTTCAAGCCCCCCTATGGGGGCTTCCTAACGCCTCGCCTTTTAGGCGAGGATAATTACTTGCTATTTTTACAACGCGCCTTTTTCCTTGACAGGGGGCTCTATTGCAATTAAACCATAAAAAGGAAAAATATTCCGTGGCACTCTTTTGCTAGAGCATTTTTCTTTTCTCTATAGCCATTGAGCACTGCGAAGGCTGAGGTGGTAAGAGCAACTGCGGCGGTGCGAACGATGGACGATATAGTTAATTCTGGATATTCCAGCGAGCACATAGCCGCAGGCAATCTAACCGCATCAGCCTTCACAGTGCTCAACTGTGAGGCTACGCTTTTTTGCAAAATGCTCTAGAGTAAAAAACTATTAACGTCAAACACAGGGAGGGTATAACCATGGCCGGGAAGATTTTTTACCGTGAGCGCACTAAAATCGGCACAGGCAAAAAGGCCCCGCGCTTTAAACTGGTTGCGGTTAACGACATTGATTTGAAAATATATGCCAAGCACCTTCGCAAACAGGAGCTTGACCAGATAGCCGAGGCTATTGGTGCAGAGCTGGTTGAGCTTAAAGTTGACAGTAAAAAAGGCGGTGCAGAAGAAGTAGAAGTGTAAAAAAGAGAGTAAAAAGCTGCACAGCAATAAAGGCTAATAGGTCTCTACGGGGGTGCTGGATACAGAGCTAGCCAAAACGTTGAGACAAGCATATTATCCTGGAATACAAATTTATATCTACTACTAAAAACAGGAGTATTGTTATGGGGCTGATACGAGACAAGGACGGTCGGCGGCTGCATATAAAAAGCAGGCTGATGGGCGAGAGTCTGGTAAGCTCATCATTGCTTGAAACGCTTGAACTGGTGCCTCAGGAGCGGCCTTTTCCCGATATAGATATCCTGAAAATCGGCGGGCAATCAATCTGTGACCGGGGAGCCAAAGCAGTCCCGGCCGTAGTTAAAGAGCTGGCAGCAAACAAAAAGAAGCACAAGATGTTTCTGACTGCGGGTGGCGGCACCCGCAGCCGCCATATTTATGCCATAGGGCTTGAGCTGGGCATGCCCACCGGTATTATCGCCAGATTTGGCAGCACTATTTCAAAACAGAATGCCCTTTTGCTAGCAACCCTTCTGGGGCCCTGGGGCGGGGTAGAGATTGAACATGATGATATTGTGAAACTGCCTAATTATTATTCCCAGGGGTGTATCCCGGTGACCCACGGCATGCCGCCTTATGATTTTTTTGCCATCCCTCCCGCAAAAGGTCGTATCCCTATTCATCGCACTGATGTGGGCACCCTGCTGCTGGCGGACCTGACCGGGGCCCGGTCCTGTATTTTTATCAAGGATGAAAAGGGCCTATATTCGGATGATCCTAAAAAAAAGCCGGATGTTGAATTTATTCCCAAAATCAGTGCCAAAGAGCTTATGCAGAAAGAATTTGACGATCTGATCATTGAGCGCCCCTGCCTGGAAATTCTGCAGAACAGCGAGGTCATTGAACAAATCCAGATTATTAATGGTCTGGAGCAGGGCAATATTACCAAAGCGCTTAAGGGCGAGCACGTTGGAACAATAATCTATAAACAATAATCTATAAAGAGTAGTTTTTCTAAAACCCGCCGTAAAAGCTTTTTACCCGAAACCATAAAAAAAGCGAGCTGCCACACCGACAACAGAGTGCCCACGCACCATTGTATTATGCCATCCTCTCAGCAATCTCTATGCAAATAGTATTTGTTTTAACCGTAAAATAGTCTTTCCGGTTTTTTAGAACTTTCGGTATTATATTTTTCTTGACATTGCTGGAAAGTTAAGGCACTATTATTACAAATTATTACAAATAGAGACAACAAGAAACATTTTATCTGTATTTATAAAGTTGCAAAAACATAAAACTCTGTAAAACCAAACTCCGACCCACAGGCTCTGAGAACACCTGTTTATGAACTGTGGACAAAAGGGCTGGGCCTTCCGTTTTTGGAAAGGAGGTTGTTATTTTTTTAATAGGCCTATTCTAGGGCCTTTTTTTACGCAAACAGAAACAAAGGAGATTTTTATATGAACAACACACACGAATATGAAAAACCACGGGTGATTACCTATTCTGAAGAAGAGATTCTGGAGATAATCGGACCGGCTCAGACCTGCACAACAGGGTTCCAGCCGTAATGAAAGCAACTGAAAGCAAAACCGGATAAGGAGGAAACAATGAAACGCACAACCTGGGTGTATACACTAAAGTTTTTAGGAATATTTTTTGTCTGTAGCTTGCTGACTTCAGCAGCCTTTGCAGCCTGGGTACAGGAAGAAAACCCGGATGCAGGCCTGGATCAGCTTCGCGGAGTTGGTGGCACCGCTGAGGACGATGTCTATGCTGTGGGCGATTACGGGACGATCCTGCACAATGACGGCACCGGCTGGAGCGAGGTGAGCAGCTTTCCCGGCACCCGCAACTATTACGGTATCTGGGGTAGCGCATCAGATACTGTTTATATAGTCGGCGACAGGGGTGAAATATATAACTATGATGGTTCAGCCTGGAGCAGGTTAACCAGCCCGAACGGCAACAGATTTAGAGATGTTTGGGGAACTGCAGCAGATGATATCTATGCCGTGGGCGACAAGGGGACCATTGTCCATTATGATGGTTCCAGCTGGGATAACATGACAGCCCCGGCCAACACCCCCACCCTGCAGGAGGTGTGGGGTACTGCCTGGGATAATATTTATGCCGTAGGGGGTAGCAGCAAAAGCGATCCTGACGGCAGTTATGAAGCAGTTATTATTCACTATGACGGTTCTACCTGGACAACCCAGTGGACCGGTGTGGAAGCCCAGAAGCTCAAGGCCGTCTGGGGTTCTTCGGAAACTGATATTTATGCCGTGGGAGATTACGGCACTATTTTACATACGGCCGACGGGACCAACTGGTCCGAGGTGCTGCACGGCATTACCTATGACGGCGAGATACGCAGTATGTGGGGCAGCTCTGCTACCGACATTTTTGCTGCAGGCGATTATACAACAATTTTTCACTATGATGGGACTGGATGGTCAGATGTAAGCAGTGATATTGATAATTCCACCGGCGAGGTGCCCGGCAACCTGAAGCTGCATGGCATGTGGGGCGTCGTTACCGGTACAGGCAGCAAGGTCTATACCGTCGGCGGTGATATAGGGACTATCCTGCTGAACGACCGCACCAGCTCGCTGGTTGAGCTCGTAGATTTTTCTGCAGAACCCTCAAACCGGCAAGTGCTGATTTCCTGGGAAACCGCTGCAGAGATTGATAATGCCGGTTTCAATCTTTTGCGGGCTGAAGCGGCAGAAGGTCCGTATGAACAGCTTAATGCAGAGCTTATAGCTGCTGAAGGGGCTGCAGCTGAGGGAGCAGTCTATCGTTTTATAGATAACAGCGTTCAAAACAGAACCACCTATTACTATATGCTGGAGGATATTGATGCTGACGGTATAAGCACTCAGCACGGGCCGGTTACGGTTACCCCGCTTTTAATCTATGAAATACTGCCGTAGCAGTTGTTTTTCAGTGCAGATTCAACAGAGGCTGTGGCCGAATCAGGCCACGGCCTCTGCCTGTTTTTAGTACTGCCGTGAACGATGATAAAAAACGGTTGGGAAAACACATGAACCGCTCGCAAAGAAAGGAAGAAAAATGAAGAAAAATTTTTTCTCTCGGCCCTGCTTTCTGTGGCTGTTGGTAGCTGTTTTTAGCCTGGCGGTGTTTCCACAGCTCTGCCGCGCGATGTGGGTGCAGCAGACCAACCCGGACCCATATCTTGACCAGCTTCGCACAGCGTGGGGCAGCTCTGCTACCGACATCTATGCAGCCGGTGATTACGGGATAGTGCTTCACTATGACGGCAGCCAGTGGAGCGTTATGGGAGACTTTCCCGGATACCGCAACGTGTACGGTGTCTGGGGCAGTTCCGCAACCGATGTTTTTTTTGTTGCAGACAAGGGTGAAATCTACCGCTATGACGGTAGTAATTGGGAGACCATGTCAAGCGGCACGTCAAACAAACTGAGAGATGTGTGGGGCACCTCGGCAACTGATGTTTTTGCCACAGGGGATATGGGCACGCTTCTGCATTTTGACGGCACAAGCTGGACTACGATGAGTGTTCCGGCCAACACCCCGACCCTGCAGGATGTGTGGGGCACGGCCTGGAATAATGTGTATGCCGCGGGAGGCACCAGCAAAAGCGATCCCCCTACCAGTCATGAAGCAATCATTATCCACTATGATGGCTCCAGCTGGTCGACCCAGTGGACCGGTGCGGAAGATAAGAAACTTAAGGCTCTGTGGGGTGCCTCAGCAGCGGATATTTATGCGACGGGCGATAACGGCACCATTTTACATACGTCTGACGGGACCAGCTGGTCAGCGGTGCTGCACGGGCTTACCTATGATGGTGAAATCCGGGACGTATGGGGAAAGACGGCTAGCGAAATTTTTGCTGTGGGGGATTATACTACCATTTTTCATTATGACGGCAGCCAGTGGTCTAATGTAAGCGCAGACATTGAGCCGGGGATTCCAACAAACCTTAAACTTCATGGCCTTTGGGGTGACAGCACCACAGACTTTAAGGTTACCGTAGGCGAAAACGGAACCATCCTGGTGTATGATGAACCGCCGGACATCTGGGGGCCGGTAAGAATCGTGGCGACACAGCTTGGCTGGTTCTGGATATCACAGGATTCGGGTAGTCCGTCTGAAGTGCGGGCCGATATATGGTCGACAGCCGTAGTATTTTTTGATGATTTTGCGGCCTGCAGCGAGTGGCCTACCGGCACCTGGGAATACCGTGAGTACGGGAGTACGGAATGGATAGAATCGACCAATATAACGCTTGCCGGATGGGCTGATGCCCTGGTTGCCAACCTAGACCCCGGCATGGCCGGTGAGGGGCCCTATGAATACCGGCAGTCGGTGATTGATTGTGCCGGTAATAAAGTCTATTCGGAAACATACTATATCTCCCCGGTGGGATACACGCCGGTTCCATAGATTTGGTAAAAAAGCACAGTAATAACAGGAGTTTTATGAACGGTATGAAAAACGCACAAGGTAAAACCCCTACACAAATTTTTTTGGCCGTAATCATCCTTGCATTTTTCAGCACGCCGGTCAGCGCTTTCTGGCTGGAGATGGAACATCCGTATCCGGACAATCAGGATCGCAATCAGTTACGAACCGCCTGGGGCAGCTCCGGGGATAATGTGTATGCGGTGGGTGATTATGGAACACTTCTGCACTTTAACGGTGTGGCCTGGAGTGACCTAAGTGACAATATTCCCTGGAGCGGTACAGCAAGAAACATATACGGTATCTGGGGTACGGCTGCGGATAATGTGTACTGCGCTGCCGATACAGGAGTGCTTTACCATTATGACGGCACGGCATGGAATCGGCTAACAACCGACACGACCAACAAGTTTCGCGAGGTGTGGGGGCTGTCTGAATCGGATGTGTATGTCGTGGGGGATAAAGCCACAATCCTGCATTTTGACGGCACAGACGGGGACAATATGACGGCCCCGGCCGGCACCCCGACCCTGCAGGGGGCCTGGGGTACCGCCCGGGATAATATGTATTTCGTGGGAGGAACCAGTAAAAGCGACCCGCAGGGCAGCCTTGAAGCAGTTATTGTCCACTATGATGGTTTCAACTGGACAACCCAGTGGACAGGATTGGAAGCCCAGAAGCTCAAGGCGGTCTGGGGCTCAACAGGCACCGATATTTTTGCCGTGGGAGATGGCGGCACCATTTTACATTCTACTGACGGGACCAGCTGGTCGGAAGTGCAGCATGGGTTTTCCTATGATGGTGAGATACGCAGCATGTGGGGTAACACTGCAACAGAGATTTTTGCATCAGGAGACTATACGACAATTTTATACTATGACGGCAGCCAGTGGATAGACGCACGGGCCGATATTGATCCAACTGTTCCCACCAACCTGAAACTGCACGGCATCTGGGGCAGCGCACCGGATGATGTTGTTTATGCTGTCGGCGGAGATATCGGGACAATTTTGAAATATGTTCCCGACTATGACAGTGACGGGTTCTCCTTCCCCGAAGACTGCAATGATAATGCAACCGATATACATCCCGCTACTGCTGAGATTTGTGATGATGCAATAGATAATAACTGTGACGGTGAAGTTGATGAGGATAGTTGTGTAACCTGTATTGATGGAGACGGTGACGGGTACTCACCGATAGGGACTGGCTGTGGCCAGACCGACTGTGATGACAGCGACAACATGACATATCCGGGGGCTGCCGAAATCTGTGATGACGGCAAGGATAATGATTGTGACGGCGACACTGATGAGGGCTGTACCCCCGCAGGCGATGACGACGATGATGACAGTGGCGGCGGAGGCAGCAGCTCGCCAAAAACATCAACAACAACGTCATCGGTCGCAGTTACCACAAGCTCAACCACGACAAGCACTATAGAACCGACGACCTCGACCACAACAAGCATCGAGGCTCCCCCACCCGAAGACACAACGACGTCAACCACAACGACCATAAGATGTGTTTTTACAGAAACGCTCAGCCTGGAAGGCAGTAAGGAAATAGACGTCATAAGGTCCTTTCGGGATAACCGCCTGCAGCACACAGAGGCTGGCCTGCGCTTTATTTACTACTATTACAGGCATGCCACTGAACTGATAGGGATTCTGGACAGCAATCCAGACATTGCTGATCCGGCCCGCGGACTCAGTGCAGCTCTGGCTGCTGCAATACAATCCGGTATAAGAGCAGACCGGCAGATACTTTTTTCTGAAAAGCAGTGTAATGAGATTCGTATGCTTCTGGAGGATATAGACACCCATGCATCTGCTGAGCTGCATAGGGCCATAGAAAGCAGCCTCAATACGCTTAAAGAGGATACGTTTTGGAATGAGCTTGGTATTATGATTAAGTAGGCCCAAGCCGGACAATTTACCAACCTGAAAAATAACAAGGCAGCCCGGGGCGCAAACCAGAAAAAACCCAGGCGGCCTTTTTTTAATACCGGCGTTTGGGTGCTTTTTAAGGTCGAGGCTTTTCCGGCTGCTCTACGTATTAAAAACTGATTAAATAAAGGGTACATTACAGACGGTTCAGAACGAACAGTACTCTTACTACCTCAGAATTTTACTGAATAGTTACAAAAAAAGTAGAAGAAGGTCACACGACCTAACTTATTCTTAGCTTGACAATGTAGTTTCTCTATAATAATAGAGTGTCACAAAACAAAGGGAGGAAAAATGAATTAAAAAAGAACTTCTATCAATAGAATTTTCACTGATAGAAGTTTTTTTTTGCTCAATAAATAATTATTGCTCTTCATATTGGCAGGTTCCAAAAAAAAGAGTGGTTTTCTTGGGGGGTACCAGCTATTTAAAAAATTCCGCGTCAATAAATGAATTTCAAAGAGAAGTGTTTTGCTTATTAATCACAGAAAGGAACCAATATGAAAAGTAAGATTTTTATTATTCTTACAGTAGTGTTTTTGATTTCAAGTGTGTTTACTCAGGTTGCTGCTCAAGAACTGGAAGAAGTTACATTTGCTGTTGTTTTCACAGAGTTTGACACAAACAATATCCAATTATCAACCCGATTAGTTTTTCAAGCTGATGGTTCTCTAAACTTCCCCCGGAAATCCGGCGATTGTGAACAGGTAGGCAGATGGTCCTACATAGACCACGATGAATATGAGTTTTATGCACACTTTTTGAATACTTCCCCCTGTCCCCTTGGTGCCTCCTTTATAATGGTTGGTAATTTTTTATTCGATTTTTTTGAATTCGATGGGGTTGGTTATATTAATATAAAGCGAGAGATAAACCCCCTTCGTTGTGAAGTTGAAGGAACTGATGTAGAAGATTGAAAGGATAAGAACGATAGATAATAAATTATTATATTACAAATCCAATTTTTCAAACCAATATGAAAAGCAAGATTTTTTTTATTACTACATTATTGTTATTGATTTCAAGTATGTTTTTTCAAGTTACTGCTCAAGAACTCGAAAAAGTTACATTTGATGTTACTTTCTTTGAATCTCCACCTGGCAATTCAGCATTATTTCACACTGAGTTAGTTTTTCAAGCTGATGGTTCACTAAATTTCCCCTGGGAATCCGGCGATTGTGAACAGGTAGGCAGGTGGTTCTACATAGACCATGACGAATATGAATTTTATGCACACTTTTTGAATACTTCCTCATGTCCCCTTGGTGCCCCATTTGTAATGTTTGGAAAATTTTTATTCGATTTTTTTGAATTCGATGGGGTTGGTTATATTAATGTAAAGCGAGAGATAAACCCCCTTCGTTGTGAAGTTGAAGGATATGATATAGAAGATTGAAACTGAAAAAACAAATTATTACAAATCCAATTTTTCAAACCAATATGAAAAGCAAGATTTTTTTTATTACTACATTATTATTGTTATTGATTTCAAGTATGTTTACTCAGGTTGCTGCTCAAGAACTGGAAGAAGTTACATTTGATGTTACTTTCTCGGGATATCGACCTGGCCATTCGATATTATTTCTAACTAATTTAGTTTTTCAAGCTGATGGTTCACTAAATTTCCCCCGAGAATCCGGCGATTGTGAACAGGTCGGCAGATGGTTTTACTTAGACCATGATGAATATAAGTTTTATGCACACTTTTTGAATACTTCCTCATGTCCCCTTGGTGCCTCATTTGTAATGGTCGGTAATTTTCTTTTCGATTTCTTTGCATTCGAAGCGGTTGGTTATATTAATGTAAAGCGAGAGATAAATGAATTTGAATTTCATTGTGAGGTAGATGGAGAAGATGTATCAGATTGAAGAACGTGGGAGCAGAAAATAAATCTGTCCCCTATCCCGTCCTATCCCTCTTTATCCTTCCAGACGGTTTAGAATGAACAGCACTCTTGCTACCTCAGAATTTTACTGAATAGTTACAAAAAAAAATAGAAGAAGGTCACACGACTTAACTTATTCTTAACTTGACAATGTACTCTATAATATTTAGAGTGTCACAAAACAAAAGGAGGAAAAATGAATTAAAAAAGAACTTCTAT
>JANQFE010000059.1 GCA_028278025.1 Thermodesulfobacteriota bacterium
AAGTAAGCAAAAGAAAAGGCACCCTGCAACTTGTCCCGACAAGTCGGGATACCCTCGCGGCAGGATTTCAGCCGGCGGGTCAACAAACTCACCGCCTGCGGCGGTTCAGACATGTTGACCCTTTTATCCGCCTGAAATCGCTGCACTCGGCTGCGTTGCAATGGGATTGAGAAAGACAGTGCTTGAGTAACCGAATATAATATACGTCAATGCTGCAAAAAGTCTGTGGTGATTTTCAAGCCCCCCTATGGGGGGCTTCCTAAAGACTCGCCTTTTAGGCGAGGATAATTACTACTGGTTAGTAATTCGTAATTTGTAATCAGCGTCCCTGCCTTTGGCGGGATCTGCGCTACGCTCCAACCAGAATCCAGTAATTATCTCTTAAATAAGTAATCGACTGCCTCCTGGATCGTCTCGACTCCCACCAGTGTTATAGCCTCTTTTTTAAAGGAACTTTTTATAGTTTTTTTAGGTAGTACGCACTCAGAAAATCCAAGCCGTGCCGCCTCTCTAATACGCGGCAGCATCTGGCTAACGGCACGTACTTCACCGGTAAGCCCTACCTCACCGCACACGGCTGTGTGAGACGGTACCGGTTGCTCCAGCATGCTTGAGACAATTGATGCAATGACTCCCAGGTCAACCCCTGGTTCGTTTAAACGTACACCCCCGGCAATGTTAAGAAAAACATCCTGATTGTAAAGCGTCATACCAACTCTTTTTTCAAGTACGGCTACAAGAACAGAAGCCCTGTTATAATCAATACCAATGGCAGTGCGGCGGGGCATGGAAAGTGCCGTAGGTGAAACCAGAGCCTGGATTTCAACCAGCAAGGGTCGGGTTCCCTCAAGACTGGTAACAACCGTAGAGCCGGGAGACCGCTCAGGCCGTTCTGAAATAAACAGTTCCGAGGGGCTGATAACCTGCTGGAGACCCTCGGAGCTCATTTCGAAAACCCCGATTTCGTCTGAGGACCCAAACCGATTTTTCACGGCCCGCAGTATCCGGTAAGAGTGACCTCTGTCACCTTCAAAATAAAGGACGGTATCAACCATATGCTCTAAAACCCGGGGGCCGGCAATAGCGCCCTCTTTGGTTACATGACCGATTAAAAAGGAGGCGGTGTCTGTCTGTTTTGCATGATTAATAAGCCGGGCAGATGTTTCCCGTATCTGGCTTACACTGCCGGGAGCTGATTCAAGTTCCGAAGTATATATTGTCTGAACAGAATCAATGACAACCGTGGACGGCTGCAATTCCTTCATTTCATGTAATATCTGCTCAAGCGACGTCTCCGCTAGAACAGCAAGATTGTCCGGCAGACTTCCGAGTCTTTCTGCCCGCATACGTATCTGTCTCAGAGATTCTTCTCCGGAAACATAGAGAACATTATTGCCATTGTGTGCTAATTTGGATAAAGCCTGGAGAACAAGAGTAGATTTGCCGATTCCAGGGTCTCCTCCGATAAGAACAACTGCCCCGCATACCATGCCGCCACCCAGCACCCTGTCAAGTTCTTCGATACCGGTACTGACTCTATCTTCGGTATCAGTAGAAATATGATCAATTGACACGGGATGGTTCCCGGATGGGCTGCGGGATGTCATTTTGGATGCTTTTATTTGAATTTCTTCATAAAAACTACTCCACTGTTCGCAGTCAGGACATTTTCCGAGCCATTTTGGAGCCTGATAGCCGCAGAAAGAACAGGTGTAAATGGTTTTAGATTTAGCCATTGGTACAAGAAAAAAATAAAGAACCGACAGTTAGAATATAAAAAACATATTATACAAAAATACCCCGTCAGAAGACGTGCTATGACGGATATAACAAATTTTTGCATTTTAGCAGTTATGCAAAATCTGTCAACTAAGAACACTGCGGCACTGTTGTGTGCCTATACAGCCGTTTCAATAATTATATAAACACAACTCCTTAATAGTACACTATGCTGTTTATTATAAATACTGACTCAATTATATTTTCTATTGACATTTTAATAATTAATCACTTATAGTCTAGGTTTGCTTACAAATAGGAATTATGCTGCGTGGACAGGTTTATTACATCTGTCCGTTTTGAGAATAATCTGATCAAGGAAGGAAACGGTAATGAAAAAGAATGAACCCAAGCAGATCAGGAACATCGCAATAGTAGGTCACGGTAAATCAGGCAAAACATCTTTTGCAGAGGCAATGCTTTTTAACGGAAAATCAACCGACAGACTGTGTAAAGTTGATTTTGGCGAATCAGTGCTGGATTTTGAACAGGAAGAAAAAGATCGCAAGATGACAATCATGAGTGCTTTTCATCACGTTACCTGGAAAAAGCACACAGTCAATATCATGGATACGCCCGGTGATGCAAATTTTGTTGCTGATACCTATAACAGCCTGCAGGTTGCAGATGCTGCCATAGTTGTTATTGATGCCACCTCCGGTGTTCAGGTTGTAACGGAAAAAGTATGTCAGCATATCAAGGAGCATAACCTGCCGACTCTTTTCTATATTAATAAACTTGACAGGGAAAATACCGACTTTTACAGCATCATGGATAACATAAAAAATACCCTTAAAGTCAATCCGACACCGCTACAGCTGCCCATAGGTGCTGAAGCTGATTTTAAGGGGTTTGTAGATCTTATCAAGATGAAAGGGTTTGCATTTGCCCGTGATGAATCAGGAAATGTTTCAGAGGTAGATATCCCCTCAGATCTTAGTGGCAGGGTTGAGGAAACACGTCAAAAACTTATTGAAGATATTGCAGAGACAAATGAGGAACTGCTTGAGAAATACCTGGAGGGTGAAGAACTGAGCCCGGACGACATTGGCAACACCATCATTCAGGCAATCAAAGACGGCAGTCTGAGCTGTGTTATGTGCGGGTCCGGCCTTAATAACTTTGGTGTCCAGCAGGTTCTTGATTTTGTAGTACAGTATTTTCCCAGTCCTCTGGATCGAGCAAAAATTAATGCGATTGACGGCAAATCGAATGAGAGTAAAACAGTTGCCGTGAAGGAAGACGGCCCGTTGTTTGCTTATGTTTTCAAGACATTTGCAGATCCGTATGCAGGCAAGCTGACACTTTTTAGGGTTTTCTCAGGCAGCCTTGCCGCAGATACCACTGTATATAATGCTAAAAAACAAACAAAAGAAAAGATCGGTCCTATCCTTCAGATAGAGGGCAAATCCCAAAAGAATATAGATGTTGCTGTTGCCGGAGATATTGTAGCACTTGCCAAACTGAAAGAAACAACTACGGGAGACACCTTTTGTGATGAGGGCAATAATGTTTTATTCAAAGGCATTGATCATCAAAAGCCGGTCGCCTCATATGCGGTTGTACCCAAAAGTCGCGGCGATGAGGATAAGCTGGCAAGTTCATTTGCACGGCTTATGGAGGAGGACCCCACCCTGGTCCTGGAGCGTAATGAAGAAACAAGAGAATTTGTGCTTTCAGGCGTCGGTCAGGTGCATCTGGATGTTGCAGCGGCACGCTTGAAAAGAAAGTTTGGTGTTGATATTGAAATGAAAGTGCCCAAGGTTGCCTATAAAGAAACAATAAAAGGCAGAACAAAAGTACAAGGTAAGCACAAGAAACAGACCGGCGGCCGCGGACAGTTTGCAGATACATGGATAGAAATTGAACCGCTTTCACATGGGGGCGGCTTTGAGTTTGTGGATAAAATTGTGGGGGGCGCTATACCTAAAAATTATATTCCGGCTGTTGAAAAAGGCATTGTAAACCAGATGAAGGATGGAATTATTGCAGGCTATCCTATTGTAGATATTAAAGTGACCCTTTACGACGGAAATTACCATGATGTCGACTCTTCAGACATGGCCTTCCAGATAGCAGGCGCTAAGGGATTTAAAACAGGCTTTGCCGACTGCAAACCCGTTCTGCTGGAGCCGATTATGAATGTTGAAGTTACCGTGCCTGATGATATGACCGGTGATGTTATGGGGGATATGAACAGCAGGCGGGGTCGCGTGCTGGGTATGGAACAAGCAGTCGGCGGGCAGCTTGTTAAAGCTCAGGTGCCCCTGGCGGAAATGCTCAGCTATTCGGCAGAGCTTACCTCAATGACAAGCGGCCGGGGTATGTTCACCATGGAGTTTGATCATTATGAAGAAGTCCCCCAGCATTTGAGTGAAAAAATAATTGCCGATGCAAAAAAGGAAAAAGAAGAATAATTAAAAGAATAAAAGGATCCAAGTAGTCTAGGATTATACGAAAAAGCTAGAGCATTTTGCAAACAAGCGTAGCTTAACAGTTGAGGCAGCAAAGGCTGATGCGGTTCGACCCCTGCGTCTATGTGCTCGCTGGGAAATCCAGAAGTTACTATATCTTCTATCGCTCGCACCGCCGCAGATGCTCTTACCACAGCAGCCTTTGCTGTGCTCACGGGCTATAGAAAAAAGGGAAATGCTTTTGCAAAAACTTAGTATGATATACTGTTCACGGTTTGCAGCTCACTATTTACCTTATTTATAAAAAACATGTCCGGCCAAGAGTTCCCTAAAGAGTTTACAGAAGAAAACACTGAAGAAAAGCCTGAAAAGCTCTATGATTCCCTTTATAGCCAGATCATGGAGATGTCGGTCAGCGATAAGGTAAAACTTGCCACTGCCGGCAACAAAGAGGCCCGCAGTATTCTCATACGGGATACAAACAGGATTGTCATACAGGCTGTTATTAACAGCCCCAAGATTACAGATGAAGAAATTATAAGTTTTGCTTCCAACCGGAATTTTCCCAAAGATGTCCCCATTCTTATAGCACAGAAGAAAGAGTTCTTGAAAAATTATAATGTCAAAGTCGCCCTGGTAAATAATGCTAAGACTCCTGTGCCGACTGCTGTAAAATTGATAAATTTTCTCAGGGAAAGGGATCTGCGCAAGCTGTCAAAGAGCAAGAATGTCTCGTCAGTTATTGCCCGAACTGCGCTGAAATTGCTTGATAAAAAGGGAAGAGGGTAACGGAGGTTTATGAGAGCAGGTGTTTTAACAATCAGTGATAAAGGGTATATCGGCGAGCGTAATGATACCAGCGGTCCTGTTGTAAAAGATATGTTGCTCGGCATTAAAGCCCACGTTGAAAAGTACGAAATTATTCCTGATGAGAAGGATACAATAGTCCAAAAACTCATAACATACGCTGATGAGTTCAAGCTGGATCTGGTTATAACAACAGGCGGTACAGGTGTTTCCCCGCGTGATGTTACACCGGACGCAACACAAAAAGTTATCGACAAAGAAATTCCCGGCATGGCAGAGGCAATGCGGATGGAAAGTTTAAAAGCAACGCCTCATGCGGTTATATCACGGGCCATGGCAGGAATTCGGGGCACGACACTCATTATAAATCTGCCCGGCAGCCCAAAAGGGGCCTCAGAAAACCTCAATGCAATTCTCAAAGCAATCCCCCATGCAGTCTCAAAAATAAAAGACGATCCTTCCGAATGTGCCGAGTCATAATCGGTTAAAACAATTCAAGTTATTCTGCTACGCACAGACGAAAGCCGTTACCGGGCACGTACTCAAGGGATTTTTTTATTGACGCTCTTATTATTACAGCATATAGTTTGGCCAGAGTATTTTGCAAAAAAAGCGTAGCCGCACAGCTGAGGCTGCACAGCCTGAAGCGGTTCGACCGCCTGCGGCAATGTGCTTGCTGGAAGATCCGGAAGTTACTATATCATCCTTGCTGATGCTTTGTTGAAAATACCTTGAAGTTATGTATATATTAAAACCACATGTTAAGGAGGTAAGCGTATGACTGGAAAAAATCTAAAACCTTGGAATGCCGTTATAACAGTTTTGTTTTTTGTCTGGTGTGCAGGTGCCGTCACACAGCAGGCACTTGCGCTGCCGAATCCCTGTCAGCCGCTTAACAAGACAAACTATGTGAAAAAAGTCGATAATTTTCTGGTAATATTTGATGCATCAGAATCTATGGGTGGAACCTTTCAGGGCCGGCAGAAATTGTCGTTTGCTAAAGATATTGTACGTTGTATGAACGAGACTATTCCCGATATACAACTTGTCGGGGGGCTCAGAAGTTTCGGGCGAGGATATGGTCTGTTTTCTATAAATGCTACCGGCATGCTGTATGGTATGGCAGATTATTCAAAGCAGGGGCTTCAGGCCGGCCTTGATATGATTACTTTTCCGGCCGGGAATACACCGCTTTCCCAGGCCATTGCTGCCGGCACTGAGGATTTAAAGAGTGCCCAAGGTGACATGGCTGTTATCATTGTAAGTGATGGCGGTGCAACCACCGACGACCCCGTAAAGGCTGCCGAAAACATGAAACAAACCTATGGTGACCGGATTTGCATTTATACCATTACAGTGGGTAATGACTTTGCCGGACTGCATACCATGAAGCGCATCGCACACGCGGGTGAATGCGGATTTATGGTTACATCTGCGCGTATTGCCACTGAAGAAGGTATGACCGACTTTGTAGAAGAAGTATTTTTAAAGAAGAAGACACAGCCTGTAAAGGCAGCTCCTGCACCGCCGGCAGCACCGAAGGTGGTTGAGAACATTGTCCTTGGTAATATTCAATTTGATACGGACAGTGCCGTAATCAAACCTGAATTCTATCCGGTCCTTGATAATGCTGCAAAGGTACTACAGAAATTTGGTGATAAAAAAGTTATAGTAGAGGGTCATACAGACTCCACAGGCTCAGAATCATATAATCTGGACCTGTCTATCAGAAGGGCAGAGTCTGTGATGAAATATCTGGTTGCGAAAGGAATTAGTGCTGAACGGCTGATTGTTAAGGGGTATGGTGAGCAGCAACCTATTGCGGATAATACAACCAGTGAGGGACGTCGGAAAAACAGACGAATGGAATTTAAAGTATTAGAGTAGCAAAACATAGAAGCTAGACAGAAAGACCGGCATGGAAAAGGCAGGATAATTTGACAGTCCTGCCTTTTTTATTTATAAGGAATTAAGACTGGCAGTGCTTGTAAAAACGTATCCGGGTGAGTGAAATGCTGTCAAAGCTTATTAGTTTTTTCACAACAGATATCTGGCAAATCAGACTGAAAAACGTCAGCGGCGCAAAATCCTTTTTTATAAAGCAGGTGCGCATTATTGTCCTGGCGGTGAGAGGCTTCGATGAAGATAAATGCTCACTGAAGGCGTCTGCACTGACTTTTTATACGCTCTTGTCCATCGTGCCGGTGGTGGCAATGGTTTTTGGTATCGCTAAAGGCTTTGGCTTTGAACAAGTCCTTGAACAGCAGCTTTTTGAAAGACTGCAGGGCCAAAAAGAGGTTCTCGAGCAAATTATTGCATTTGCCCATTCGCTTCTTGAGAACACGCAAGGAGGTTTAATCGCCGGAATCGGTGTTGTTATACTGTTCTGGACCGTTATAAAGCTGCTGGGCAATATCGAAAGCTCCCTGAATGATATCTGGGGAATCTCTAAAACACGCAGTCTCGGGCGCAAGTTCAGCGATTATCTTTCGGCTATTCTCATTTGTCCGTTTCTTTTTATTATTGCCAGCAGCATAACCGTTGCAATTACCAGTCAGATTAAGAGTGTTGTAGAAAGTATTGCCCTGCTGCAGGTTTTCAGCTCATTCATACTGTCACTTTTAAGGATGCTGCCTTACTGCTTTGTGTGGGTGCTGTTTTCCTTCCTGTATATTTTTATGCCTAATACAAAAGTCAACATGAGCGCGGGTATCCTGGCAGGCATAATTGCCGGCACTCTTTATCAGGTTGTGCAGTGGGGATACATCAGTTTTCAAATCGGAGTTGCTAAATACAATGCAATTTACGGCGGTTTTGCCGCATTACCCCTGTTTTTGATCTGGCTTGAATTAAGCTGGTTCATAGTACTTCTGGGTGCGGAAATTTCATTTGCCTGCCAGAACGTACACACCTATGAGTTCGAGCCTGATTGTTTAAAGGTCAGCCATTCATTCAGGAGACTGTTGACGCTGTGGATCGTACATGTGATAATCAAAAATTTTCAAAAAAGTGAAGTACCGCTTACTGCTGACGGGATAATACAAAAACTTGAATTGCCGGCCCGTCTGGTATACCAGATACTTGATGAATTGGTAACTTGCGGAGTCGTAAATGAGATAAGACAGGAAAGTGATAAATCTTTTGGCTATCAGCCGGCCAGAAGTATTGATATGCTGACCATTAAATATGTAATAGATGCACTTGAACAGCACGGTCGTGATAACATCCCGTTAGTACGGGCAACAGAGCTTGATACAATTAAACGACATATGCAAGCTTTCAGCAGTCAGGTCGACCAATCGGCTGATAACGTATGTTTAAAGGATATATAATCCAAGACTACACTGTTTGCAAAACCAATGGGGTTATTGCTTATAAATCCTGGATAGTAACGTGTCATACATGTTGTTGTAATGGCTTCCTTGCCAGTATATTTTTTTACAGTCAGGGCATTGGCAAAAATCCTCTATGGTATTAAAAATATATTCGGGCACATTGTTTTCAATACTGTTTTTATCCACATCTTCTAATATTCGGTTGCACAGCAGACACAACGTAAGGGGCCGGATATCTTCGCTGCTTATAGAGTAATGATCAATGACTTCTTTGAGCTGGTTTTTAGGATTATTGCTTCTGACAAAGTAAAAGGGGCTATTCATTTTTTTTTGCAGCAGGCCGGTTCGGCGGGTAAGCAACGTTCTTTGATCACTAAGCGCGGTTTTCAGCAGTTTCGGTTCAGAAGTTGTGCGGCTGTACAACGTATCAATGCCCAGCATTCTAAGATACTTTGCCAGCTTGCCAAGCATTACGTCACAGATGAAGCGCATAGGTGCTCCTGCTCAACAGTTAGCTGCTTTACTTAAATTGCTGTCATAGTGCCGGGATTCAAACCCTGTTTTGTTTGTGCACCGCCCTATCTTTTGGGGGCTAAAGTTTTTTAATAACATCTGTAAGTGTATAGAATTCATTTACAGAAAAGGTTTCAGCCCTGCGCATCACATCTATTCCGCATGCAAGGCACTTCTTTTTGAGTTGTTCCGGCTCGATTTTTTCCCCGGCAATACCATCCTTAAGATTATTATAGAGCGTTTTACGCCGTTGTGTAAAGGATGCTTTGATTATGCGTCTGAATAATATTTCATCTTTATCGGCCCATTTTTTTGCAACCAGGGGCTCAAGTTTTATTACGGCAGAATCCACCTTTGGTTTTGGATAAAAGCACTGCGGAGGAACAGATGCCAGCAGAGAAGTATCGGCATATGCGCTGCAATATACAGAGAGAACTCCATATTCTTTATTGCCCGGTGAAGCACAAAGCCTCTGGGCGACTTCTTTTTGCAGTACGAAAATTGCACGTTTAATACAGGCAGACTCTTCCAGAACTTTTAAGATAATCGGGGAGGTAATAGAATACGGTATGCTTCCTAACAGGATTGCCCTATGGTTTGTCACGGTATAATCTGCAAAACGTATGGATAAGATATCTTTGTTTTCAACCCGAACTGAAGAGTCACCCGGAAGAACATCATGCAAGTACTGAAAAAACCGTCTGTCTATTTCAAAGGCAATTGCAGGTATGTGATGCTCAGCGAGAAAAAAAGTCAAAGATCCTAATCCCGGTCCGATTTCAATAACAAAATCATGGGGAGAGGTATCGGCTGACGTGAATATTTTAGCAGCAATGTTCTTGTCGACAAGAAAATTCTGGCCGTAGGTTTTGGAGGTCCTTACGTGAAGCTGTTTGATGAGGCTCTTTGAAGGAAAAAGCATTATGGTAGAAATGATAACTGTTCATTGAACTACCATCCCAACATGCCGGGGCGGTAGTTCAATTTTTGTAATACGCTGTCTTGAAATCGTTCATGAAGCTACGGATGCCCTCAATAATTGCATGGGACAGCAGTTGATGATACTGTTTGCTTTTGAGTCGTTTAGCATCAGAGGGATTGCTCAAAAAAGCAGTTTCAATCAGGATGCAAGGCATTTCCGGATTAATGAGCACACGCATAGGTGCATGTTTGACACCAAGATTTCTCAGGTTTTTATATTGCTTTGAAATATTTTTTACCAGGGAATTGTGGATAAATCCAGCCAGAAGGCTTGATTTGTTGATTTTTTCACTTTGCAAAAGGTCAAAAAGTATTATCTCAAGATCACTTATTTTTTCCGGTGTTGTAAAATTTTCTCGTGCTGCCACTTTACGCGCAGTTTCATCCGAGGAAAAATAGAGATAGTAGGTTTCTATGCCGGTCAGACGGGTGTCCTCATGAGAATTAGCGTGAATTGATATGAAAATATCTGCATTATGAGAGTTGGCAATCTGGCCGCGAGCATCAAGTGAAAGGAACATATCAGAGTCTCTGGTAAGTATGTTTTTACATTTCAGTTGTTCATCAAGCTGTCTCTTTAACTCACGGGCAATTGCAAGACACACATCCTTTTCTTTAATGCCCCTATAGCCGGTAGCTCCCGGGTCCTTGCCACCATGGCCGGGATCAATCACGATAATGCATTCTTCAAGGGATTTTTTAGGTTTTGTATACACTTCTTTTTGCTTTGCAGGTTTTGATTGATCAGGAGCAATAGTTGCTTCCGGTATGTCTTCTTCCTGCAGATGTGGGTCTTTATCCGGGGAAGGACGTTTAGGTCTTTTTTTTGAAAAGACCTTTATAACGATCCTGGATGGGTCGGTAAGCCGGGAGATTACATAATGATCCTGGTATATAGTCCTGTTACAATCAAGAACAACACGTATAGTGTGTGCTTGTCTTTGCCCGAAACGTATCCGTTCAATAAGCGAGCCCTTTGTGTTGTAGACCGGTTTGATTGTTTTTGATAGGTCTGTATTGAAAAGATCAAGGAAAAGTCTAAAGGGGCGTTTTTTATCAGGGTTTTTATCAAGAAACCGATATTTATACTGAACCTCCTGCTGCAGGGTAATAGTAACGGTTTCTGAATCAGGCTCCTCATTATGCGCAATTGCAATAATTGCGTTACGAGGCTTTCTTTGAGTAGTTTTGCCGTAGGCAACTTCTGTGACGACAAACAGAAGCAAGCACGACAACACACATGTCAAAGAAGCAAAACATGTTTTCTTGGTTATTATATTCATGATGACGCTTGTCTATAGGGTACTGTTTTTTAGTTTTACACCTTGTCTGGTTGAAAATGGGGAAGCAGCCGTGCATAGGTTTCCTCAAGGTATTGAGGCATTGCCATAGTTTGACCGATAACAGGCAAGAAATTATGATCCCCATCCCAGCGTGCTACTATGTGAAAATGAAAATGGTCTTCTGCTCCGGCACCTGCGGATTTACCCAGGTTGGCACCTATATTAAGACCATCGGGTTTGATTGCTTTCTTAAGTGCGCTGCATGAATAACGTACAAGCATGAAAAAATCGCTAATTTCATCAGGACGGAGCCCGTCGAGATCTGCCACATGCCTGTAAGGTACGACCATAAGATGTCCGGTCGTATACGGATATGTGTTCAGCATCACAAAGGCATGGGTGCTTTCAGTCAGGATAAATTTTCTTTTTCGATACCCTTTCGTTTTCTTAATACAAAAAAAACAATTTTTTGGTTTCTTGGAAAGAATGTATTGGATTCTCCAGGGGGCCCACACTCTTTTCATATTGTACCTTTGAATGTGTCAAAATTTTCAGAATATTAACATAAAAGGAATTTAAAAAAAACACATTTGTATGATTTGTCACGTAAGAGCACTTTATCAACCGGCAGTACGACTTTATAAGCAAGATAGTTAAAAAAAGTTGCAAGCAGCGTAAGATTATGGCAAGTACTAATAATGTGTAACTAGATTGTTTGCCCTCTTAAAGGTTTATATGTTGTTCAGTTCTGAAAGTATGGCTGAAGCCCCCAGGGTGACAAACCACGCTATGCCGATGTATCGAGACAGACACTGGTACAGGTAGTAAAATATATGCAGAAAATATCAAACAGAGGTTTTTTTATTGCAGTCGTATTGTTGGTCGGGTGTCTCTTATGGAGCTGTCAGAAAAAAGATCAAAGGGTAATGCTGTCGGAAGGTAATCCGGCACCACTTTTTGCTCTCCGGGATACCCAAAATAGGTCCTGGAATTTAAACGAGCTTAAGGGCAAAGTTATTCTCATAAATTTCTGGGCCTCATGGTGCAAACCCTGCAGACAAGAAATGCCCTCTTTGCAGCGTCTGCAGAAAAAAATGAAGAACAATTCTGATTTCCTTATCATAACAGTACTTTTTAAAGAAGATGCGCGAGAGGCTTTGCAGTTTTTGAAAAGTAACAACATAAACCTTCCTGTTCTGCTTGACACGGATTTGTCAGCATCAAAGGCCTATGGTGTGACCGGTGTGCCTGAAACCTATGTGGTAGACAAAAAAGGTATCCTCAGAAAAAAGATTATCGGTCCGGCAGATTTTGATACTCCGGCCCTTAATTTTACTCTCAGCAGCCTCATCCATGAATAAGCAGCCGGTGTAAATACATTTTGTTTGCATGCAGCTACTACTGTATCGGGACAGGTTGTATGTAAAAATGGATTTGACATTCAGATGGTCTTTTCTTATAGTTTATAACTAATCTTTCCATACAAAATTAGAGGGTGCCAACTAATCTCATGTATGTTCTAAAAGGATGTGGTAATGAGTGAAAAAACAAGCATAGACATGAAGATGTTCTGGTACACAAATATGGTCGTAATACCTGAATTTGTTACCATTATAACTACGGTTGATAAAGAGGGTAATGTAAATGCCGCACCATATTCACTTGGGGTGCCCTATAGTGTGACCAAGAAAAAGCCCCAGATATTATTTTTAATGCGCAAGAACAGTCATACGTGCATAAATGCACAAGAAACCAGGGAGTTTGTGGTTAATTTTCCATCAAGCACATATCTTACCGATGTCATGGAAACCGCCCAATTTATGCCGAGAGGTGAAAATGAGCTTGATCATACCAGGTTTACCACGATTGCCTCCCAAAAGGTGACCCCTCCCAGTATAAAAGAATGCTACCAGCACCTGGAGTGCCGGCTCAATGAGGTTATTGAAGATGATATGCAGACACGCTTGATCGGCGACATAGTTGAAATTGTGGTCGATTCAAAACTGACTGCAATGAACAGGTATGACAGGATCAAGGCTGCCGATCCGCCCGTATATATCGGTGATGAACGCCGGAAAGATTATTTTTTCGGCAAGATAGGTAAGATCGAGCAACTGGCATTTCAAATACCTGAAAAAGGGGAACGACGCAAAACAATCAGAACAAACATACCCTGGGAAGAAGCTGCCTTAACAGAAACGGCTAAGATACCTATTGCCATCAGGGAAATGGTAATAGAGTTTATTGAAGAGGAAGCCAAAAAGGGTGGTGATGACCGGGTCACCTATGAACTGTACAAAAAAATTGAAGAGGAGTACGCCCCCAAAGAGTATACTGAAAAAATCGACCATGTATAAAACGTGTATATGCTAGTACAACGTCACAAATGAATTTGTGGGTATGATTTAGCGAGGGTCTTTGGTGTTGATTGCAGCGGACTCTATGTGCTCGCTGGAACGGCCGTCTCTTATAGTATAGACAATTGCTCTCACCGCCCTTGCTGCCCAAAACCAAAGACCCTCACCGATGAGCTGATAAATTCTTCTTAAGCATGCAATGCTTTAACACATTTCATCTAATGTTATAAATGTAATTTAATGTTATTAATAATTTAACAATTCATTTGCATTTTTATGCTTGACAAACCATATATTTTATGCTGATTAATAAAATATAATATCAAGCTTCTTTAAATAGAGGCTTGAAGAGAGGGTAACAGAATAGGGGCAATCAAGGCCACAGCACCTCCTATTTCATTAATTACACTTACAGTCTAAGCGCATGCAGGTTGAATAATATATATTCCTGCAGTCGTTTTTTTATTACAGGTAACAAACACAGGTTTGCAGCTTAACCTGCAGAAGTGCCTCTCTATAAAAAAGAAACAGGCAGGGAGACAAGCCATGATCCAACACACCTTACGTCCAAGAGGAACAAAAGTTAAAAGCTGGATTGTTTTTATTTTCGTTCTCATGGTTTTTATAATTTCACCGGGAATAAATTCACAGTCAGCCCAAATAAGTCCCGGATACAAAAATGCTCACGCGCCAACTGTTTCTCCCAAAGATGCCTGGGAGATATTACAAAAGAGAGTACCTTTTCCTGTAAAAATACTTGCGCGTGTTGGCTCAGCAACAGAATCTACCCCAGAAATCCAGGAGCTTGCCCGGGGACTGAAAAATGATCCTGAGCTTATTTACCTATTTGTACTTAACCATATTGATTATCTGCCAATCTACGGGTCCGTTAAAGGGGCCGCGATGACCCTGCTTGACCGCAAAGGCAATGACTTTGACCAGACGTCACTGTTTATAGCATTGATGAGAGAGGCAGGCTACACAGCCAATTATGTTTATGGCCAGATCCGCTTAACTCCTGCTGAGATCAGCAACTGGCTTGGATCGGGTACAGATCCAGACGTTGTGAGTATGTTATTGGGTTCTGCCGGAATTCCTGCAACTATTTGGACATATCCGTCCGGTGAATTAGCTCAGGTAGACCTTGATCACGTATGGGCTAAAGCCACTATCGACAGCACAGATTATGTTTTTGATGTGAGCTACAAGCCTTATACATACACTGCTGGAATAGATCTGGCTACTGCCTTGCAATATAATCAAACCACTTTCATAAACCATGCTTTACAGGGTGCTACGGTCGATCCGGACTATGTTCAAAACATAAACACTGCTAATATAAGAAATGATCTCAGCACCTACAGCATGAACCTGGTTGATTATATTACAACAAACATGTTTGATGCAGGCCTGAGTGATGTAATCGGTGGGAGAGAGATTGTCAAAACAGATAGCATGACCCTGCAGACAACGCTGCCCTACCAACTCGCTGTCTATGCCGAGTGGACTGATATTCCCGCAGGCTATTGTACAACGCTTCGCATTCAGCACCTTGGTATTGATGAGACTTTTGACTCTGCTGAAATTTATGGTAAACGGCTTACCATATTCTACAATGTTTCAGACCAGCCGGAGCTTAGGCTGGACGGTACCCTGGTAGCCACCGGCTCTGCAGTGACACCCGGCACTTATAACGATATTACTCTTTCGGTAGATCACCCCTATGCTTATTTGAGTGGAACGTATGGTGATGAGACTTTTACCACGCAGATCAAAGCCGGCGGCTCTTATTTCGTGGTGAACAATTGGTTTGGCAGCGCCCGCAATATAATCGAAAAACACCGCAAGCAGTTAAAACAAAACGAGGATGCGGGGGGTGCCGACAGTTCCGAGCCGGTGCTGGGTGAATCGCTGGCAATGATAGCGTTTTCGTGGCTGAGCGAGACCTTCCAAGCCGACCACATAATTGACCGTATTGCAAACACGATAACCATCCATCACCACACTATTGGCTTTGCCGGGCAGAACGAAAGTCCATATGTGGACATCCCCCTGTCTTTTGTAAGTGTTATCAGTAAGGACAATAGTCAGGAGAAAGAAGATGCCGCCTTTGCCGTACAGGCCGGAATCGGCAGCGCTTTTGAGTGGGGTGTCATAGAACAACTTCAACCCTTTGGCGCGGTTTCAACCGTAAAGCTTATGAACATTTCCAACAATAATTCAGATAAGATTTTCGATGCTGACAACTCTACTTATTGGTCTTTAGTAAAGCCGCAACTTGTTAATTACAGTGCATATGAATATGCCCAAGTAGAGGCGTATATTAATGCCGGTTGTCGTTTAACGCTACCGCAGGATGGTGATCTTAACGAAGGCGACTGGTACGGTATAGGGTTTATAAGTTGGTGTGATGATGGTACCGGGGGTTCGAGGATAGGGCATATAATTGGTGGCGGGTTGAAAGGAGGTTATGGAACTGAGCAATGGTCACTTTGGAATTATTTTCAAAATGTTTACGATGGACTCTTGTCTGCAGTCCCTGTCAGTGAACGTGACACAATGCAAGATCCCGTGGATGCGATTAGCGGTGACTATTACTATTCTCATGATGACCTTTCTGTCGGCTCCGGAAAGTTTCCTTTCCGTTTGACATTTTCGCGTTTGTATAACTCCGCCGGTAGATTGGAAGATGGTCCTTTGGGCTGTGGCTGGACCCACAATTTTGATGTTTCCGCAACCAGGGGTAGCGACGGGTTCCAGGGCCTTGGAGCGGATTCACCCATTGATGCAGCCCCGGCCATAGCCGAAATTTACACCGCACTTGATCTTTTTTCGAGTTCCATGTCAAATGACTGCACCGTTGTCGTGACCCTGTCTCACAAGTGGTTCATGGACCAATTGATCGATAAAGTGGTCACTGTTACAATAGCCAGGGATACCTATCAGTTTGTAGAGCTGCCTGACGGCTCTTTTAATCCTCCTCCAACGTCTGCAGACATTTTAAGCGTTGAACCGGACAGCACATTTTTATTGAGCCGCAAATACGGAATTAGCCTTGACTTCGGCATAGACGGTAAGATAGCTACCTGGAGCGATCCCCATAATACCGTTCAGTTTCAGTATGCCGGTGATAAGCTGGACCGGGTGAGCAATGCGTTCACCCGCTATTTGCAGTTTGCCTATTTGGGGGACAGGATTTCCTCAGTTATCGACTCTTCAGGCCGAAGCATTTCTTACGGCTATGACGGACTCGGCACTCTCACTACTTTTACCAATGCAGAGTCTAAAGTCTCCACTTTTGCATATGACAGCAGCAAACGTCTTGAAAAAATATTCTATCCGAAAGATCAAATAAATCCTTTTGTCTTAAATGCTTATGACAGCCTTGACCGGGTTAAGCAGCAGACCAATGCTCGTGGGTATACCTACAGCTTCTATTACAGCTATTACCGTACCGAGGAAGAGGACCCTCTGGGTTACAGCCACATTCGGTTCTTTGACGACTTGCATCACCTTACTGCCGAAGAGGATGCCCTTGTCAATAAAACAGTGTATGCCTATGACAACCGCGGCAGGCGTGTATCAGTTACGTACTCGCGAAGCAATGCTGTTGTATATGAATACGACAACAGGCACAACATTACGAAAATAACTCTAGTTCCCGTACAGTGTTCATCTGAACCTAATATTGTTGAAAAATTTGTGTATGAGCCTGTGTTCAGCTTTCTAGACACCTATACTGATCCGAGGGATTATGAAACAAAATACTATTATGACGGCAGTGGTAACATGTACAGGGTCGAACAGCCCGAAGTCGACGGTGAGATACCCACAACGCGCTTTACCTACAACGTGTATGGACAGGTAGAGACAATCACCGACCCTGAAGATGTTGAAACAAGATATGAATATGACCCGGCTACCAGTGATCTGCTCAAGGTAATTGTAGACAACGGCACTAATCTTGATGATTTAAATATCACAACCAGAATGGATTACGATTCCGTGGGCAATATCTGGCACAGGACTAATCCCCGGGGGTATACCACTACTTTTGAATATGACAACCTCAGGCAACTTACCAAAATAACAGCTCCGGCTCCGTTCAGCTACGTTACAGAGTATGAATATGATGATAATAGAAACCTTCAAAAGATTTCTCGGCAGGCAGACAATGCTTCAACACAGTGGCAGACGATAAAATACACATACACCCCTACAAATGAGCTTGAGACTGTAACAGATAACATGTCACAAGTCACCAGCTATGAATATGATCAAACAGACAGGCTTTGGAAAATCACCGATGCTAACACCCACACTACGCAGCGGCTATATTACGACAATGGACAACTAAGAAATATTATTGATGCTAAAGGTGATAACGCAACAGAGTATGGCTACACTGAAAACGGCAGGCTTGCATGGCTCAAAGATGGCAAGGGCAACACAACCACATATGAATACGATGACCACGATCGGCTGCGAAAGACCATTTATCCAGACGCATCCCTGTATGAGGAGTTCACTTACGATAATGCTAGCAACATTACCCAGAAAAGATTACGTGATGGCCGGACAATCAGCTACAGCTATGATCCGTTGAACCGCCTTGACACAAAGATCTTGCCGGACCCCAAAATGATAACTTATGAATATGATCTGGTCAGCCGGCTTACTGATATCACGGATCCGCTTGGGACCATCCATCATGTTTATGATGATGCCGGTAGGGTTACAAGCGTTTCCTATCCGGATGGCAAGACTGTGGGCTACCAGTATGATGATGCGGGCAACCGTGTGCGCCTGACCTACCCTGATACTTCCTACATAACCTACGAATATGATGGACTCAACCGCCTTACCCATATCTACGATCAGGGTACCACACAACTTGCCCACTACAGCTATGACCCCCTTTTACGCAGAATTACAATGGGTTATGCCAATGGTACCGGCACCAGTTACAGCTATGACCGGGCAAACAACCTGCTTGAACTGCAGCATCAGTTTAATGGCACTAGCTTGGATTTCTCATACAGCTATGACCCTGTAGGCAATCGGATAAGCACGGGCGTAAGTGATGATAACTGTGTCTACAATCCGCTTGCAGAAAGCATGAGCTACACCAGCAATGAGCTTAACCAATACACGTCAGTCGGGGGTATATCATATGTTTATAATACCAATGGCAATTTGACTTCAGATGGGACCAATACCTATACCTATGACGCTGAAAATCAGCTTCTTACCGCAAACACCTCATCATACGGATATGATCCGCTGGGTCGCCGCATATCCAAAAACGTTGATAGCACAACCACAAAATACCTCTATGATGATATTCATTCCATTTGTGAATATGATGGCAGTGATCAGCTGCTGAGAAAATACGTTTATGGCCCCGGTATTGATCAGCCCGTTTGCATGATTTCTGGTGGTCAGACGTATTATTATCACTTTGATGGTTTGGGGAGTGTGATTGGATTGACTAATTCATCTGGCTCCTTGGTTGAATCATATAGCTATGATGTATACGGTAATATCACAACACCATTATCAAGTGTGGGAAATCAATATTATTTCACTGGGCAGGGGTATGATTCTGAAACAGGTCTCTATCTTTACAAGTTGCGGTATTATTCACCAGAACTTGGGAGTTTTCTACAAACAGATCTTTTTGGATATAATACGGGTATAAATCTTTATGATTATGTGAATAATAATCCAACGAATTTTATTGATCCTCTGGGATTTTGTAAAGAATATTTAAATATTGCTGGAATAGAACACACACTCGAAAATCTATTTCTTGGGAAAAGACAAACTTTAGTTGCTCCTTATGAGAAAACAGGTTCTATAACACTTGGTGTTTTAAAAGCTGCTCGCGAAGCAGTAGTTCCATTTTATACACCAGTAACAAAATCAGCAAGAGATCAGATATTTTATGAACTTGGCTATCAACGAGGAGCAAAGATTCCGTTGGTTGAGGTTCATAGCGGAGGAGCTTATATTCCTCCTAAATTGCTAGCTAGTGGTGATATAGGAAGTATTAATACTTTAAAAATATATGGTAATAATTTATTAGTTCCTGGCCGTCGAATTTTTCGTAGTTTAGGTGTCAAAAATGTAATCTATAATGCACGGTTACCAGAAATTTCAGACCCTCATACAATTTTAAGCCATAGTCCTGGCTATGATTTATATACACAAGACCGTTGGGGTTATAATGAAACCATTGTAACTATTGAATGGAGATATTCATTTTAAACCAAAATTTTTAAAAAGGTAACCTGGGGCAGAATAAAAACTTTCTCAAAATTGAAGAATTAAAAAAATCATCAGGGTAATGTAATGGTAAGAGCATAAGAAATTATTTAAAATTATGTGACGTATAAATACATTAACAGGAGAAGCAAAATGAGCAAAGGTTCAAAAGAAAAATTTTTCTTTAAGCCTGGATTATACGTAAATCTATCTCCCATCATTTTCTGTCTATTAATAATTTTATTATGTTCATATTCTCATGCCTTCCAGGTAAACTATAAATATGATGAAATCAATCAGTTGACCAGGGTGGATTACGATTACGGTATAAGAATTGAGTATGAATATGATGCTGCCGGCAACAGGGAAAATCATACTATTTCCAGGTTTCCTGATACGGATGGTGACGGCATGCATGATAATTTTGACCCGTGCACTGATACGGATACCGATGGGTACGGCAACCCAGGATTCCCTGACAGTGTTTGTTCCGAAGACAACTGTCCCGATAACTGTAACTCAGAGCAGCTTGATGCAGACGGAGACGGTGAGGGGGATGTGTGTGATTCGACCCCGGGGTGCGGGGGGTGCGGCACGCCACTGTGTGAGGTGGAATGTGATGTTGATACTGATGGTGATGGCATACCAGATTCTACGGATAACTGCCCGACAATATCCAATCCCGGCCAGGAAGATTATGATGGTGATGGCACAGGTGATGTGTGCGATACGTGCCCGTATGATGCTGCCAATGATGCAGATGGTGATGGGATATGTGCCTGCGTGTCTGCTGCCTGCGACAATCCCTGCACAGCCGGGGAAACCTCAGGCTGCGATGACAACTGTCCTGATGATTGCAACCTGCAGCAGCTTGATGCAGATGGTGACGGTGTGGGAGATGTGTGTGATCCGACCCCGGGCTGCGGGGGGTGCGGCACGCCTGCATGTGACCCGGGGTGTTAAAATCAGGAGAACCAGATGAAAAAGAAACAATTTCTTTCTTTTATAATTTGTCTTTTCATTAGTACAACGGGGCTTGAAAATGCCATCTGTTTTTCCGCCGAAGAACCTGAACAGCTGCAGATTATTTGCAATGCGGGATTGCTCACGATTAAGGCAGTGCAGGTAAAACCTGAAGATCTTTTCATAAAGCTGGGTAGGGAGTGCAATATAGATATTATCTCCCACGGAGATGTTTTTCCCGACCAAGAGGTCAGCGTGCATTTTGAAGATAAGCCCGTAAAGAAAGGTGTTAAAACACTGGTGCAGACCTGTGCCATTAAGAACTACCTCATGGATTTTCAGCGGGATAGCGAGAGTTCCTTACGCCTTGCAAAAGTCGACCTTTTTACAAGCGGAAGCGGCCAGAGAATATTTTCCCGGGCACAGGATGCACTTCCAAGGAAATTTACCAAAGAAGAAAGTATCCGTTCAGAAACAGAAACACGGCCATCGGATGCTGACAGCCGTATCAAGGCAGAGATAAAACGCAGGAGATCTTTTACAGCCACATCAGATTTCAGGTGGGACGGGTCGGCACCCATAGCTTTTCCTGAATTTAAAGGGGCACTTCCCTATGAACAAAGCACCCATGAGTGGGATGAATCTGCCAAGTCGTTTTCAGAGCAGACGATGGATTTAGTGCCTCCTGCAGTCAGGGATATTGTAGCGGAGCTGATTATTACCACGAGTGACGACATAGCACGGGAACGCGGCGCAGACATAATTACCCAGGAAATATCCTCAGTGGCTCTCATCAGGATCGGCAAGCGTTTTAACCTTCCACCGAACGTGATGAAAAATATGCCCAGGAAAACGGATGACTTTTCAAAAGGAAGAATCTCTATAGAACCGGAGCATCTTGAAAAACAATATCACTAATTACAGGAGAAAAGAGCTATCGGAGTTTTTTTTGAAAATGTTATATGAATGATCATTTTTATGTTGGGAAATTCTCAATTCTTTTGTAGAGCTTACAAGATGATCTATTGTTTAATTGACAGGAATAATTGACTTTATTATATGACAGTGGGTACTAAATAAATACTGCTTTGCTTGGGGGTACTGCAAAGCGGTTATTTCACTATATAAACTTCAACATATAAAGTGTAATGCATACGACTAAAGCCATACGTACGTTGCTGTGCATTAATCTTGGTGCATATAAATAGCCGAACCGCCTGCAGGATTAAGGTGGTTTGGCTTTTTCTGTTTTAAGAGGAAGAAGAGAACAAAAAAAGACCCGATAGGCCGTAGCTCCACACTATTCCTATCGGGTCTCGCCCAGAACACACTGACAGTAGAAAAGGACACTGCCTTTTTGTGTCAGGTGCGGATTTTATATATTTTAACATTCTTAAAGAATGAAGTCAAAAAATGAAAGGAGGTGAGTAAATTAATTTCTTGACCAGTTCATGAAAGGGGGTGATTTTCTGCTTAATCTATCTTTAGTAATACACAACATCTAAGCTTTGCAAAGTATTATTTTTAAGGGAGAAAAAAATGAGAAAACATTTTTTTAGAAGATCTTTTACAATTTATATATTTGCATTGTGTGCCCTTGCAATTTTTCTGATTGGAAACACATTCGCAAAATCAGTATATTTGTCAGCGGATCACCACACCGGGGAGTTTGACGCCTGGAACATAAATCCTGATGGTACCGTAACTTACCAGGCAACCTATAACCTAAATTATGCAACCGATCCCGCAGGTATCGGAATCGATGTAATGAATGGGGGAAATGATCCACTTATGTTTGTTTCTACTGAGGGTATTGGCGGAATTGAGGTGATCAATCCAGTTACCCTCCAGTACCACGGAGTTGCACCCGGGCCAGTAAACATGGGCGGTGTTGACGTGGACGACATCAACAATATCCTCTTTGCTATACAAAGAGGCACAAGCGGTTTCGGAGGTAGTGGTACCAGCGAGCTCTACATATATACTTACAACGATGATGGCTCTGGCATTACCCAACAAGCACATATAACTGTGCCGAATCACGGTTATGGCATGGGCCTGGCGTTCGATGACCTCAGAGACGTGCTTTGGATTGGGGACATTCAATACTCGATGGTAAAGGCTTATCGACCAGATAACCCTGCCTGGACTGCTATCTCCGAAGATACAAGTTTATCTTTCAACGTCAGCCATCAGCCTGTGGATATTGCTGTAGATAGGAAGCGAAACATAGTTTACACCGGTGGTGCTTGGCTTGGGTCAACGCTCCTCACTAAATTTGACGTTAATGCAGGAATAGAGTCATCTGTTGATACCGGATTTGGCATTATGGGATTAACCGTCGATGAAAGCACCGGTTATGTTTATGTGACCCGTGGGGGATCTTATGGTTCAGGCGGCGGTGAGATACAAGTTTGGGATTGCAGCACAAGCCCTTTTACTTTGATCCAGGATACCCCTGATATCGGTAATCCTGCCGGAATAGCCATAGGGAATGTCAGTTATAACCCAATGAACCTGGCGAAAAATGATACTATTCAAGGTTACGGGGTTCATATAGGGCAAACCTTTACCTATGAGATTACCTATGACAACCAGGATAATGTTTTTGATATAACCAATGTTACAGTGGTGGATACCTTACCCGCAGAACTTGATTATGTGTCCTCAACACCGGCGGGTGTATATGACGCTGTGGCACACACCGTTACCTGGGATATTGGTGCCCTCCCAGCAGGAGACCCAGGGGGATTGATTGAATTAGTCGTAAGAGTGAATCAAAACGCGGTTGGAGCAAGTACAATTTACAACTATTGTACGATCGATAGTGATCAGACTCCTCCGACAACCGAAGAGGGTAAGGACCCTGACAACCCGGAACCCGGTGAACCTGGAACCTATATTGTTCCCAACCGGCCGCCCGTTGCCGTTTGCCAGAATGTGACAGTGATGAACGAGCCCGGTGAGTGTTCCGCTGATGCTTCCGTGGATGCGGGGTCGTATGATCCAGATGGAGATCCGATCGTTATCGTGCAGACACCGGCAGGGCCATACCCAGTTGGCACCACAGAAGTTACGCTTACCGTAACTGACGACAAAGGATTATCTGACAATTGTACAGCCACTGTGACGGTTGAAGACAAAGAGGCCCCGGTGATTACAGCCGATTTGGTACCAGTCTCAGGTAGTGAGGATGATGATTCCGATGATGACTCTGATGACGAGGATGGAAGGTACAAATTAGAGTTCAGTGCAACGGACAACTGCGAGGGAAACTTACAATTAAAAGCCTTCATTAAAGTCTGCGGGGAAAAAGTGCCTGTAGCTAACGGGCAAGAAATTGAGATAGAGCAAGACGACGATTGCGAGATCGAATGGGATGATGGAATGCTCGAAATAGAAGCACAGAACCTATGCCTGGAAATCAAGGCTAAAGACCAATACGGAAATAAGAGCACCGTTACGGTTTGTCCTCTTTCCACAACAGGTGGTGACGATGATAGTGATGACGATCAACCACCACAATTTGTCTTTGGACCGGTAAGGGTTTATCCTCTGGGCAGCCTGTCGCAAGATGAAAACAATCCCTCTATGGTAGAACCAGTATATGCTTCAGTCGGCTGGGTATATGAGGATGAGATGATCCCCAAAGAGTTCAAATGGCAGTACCGAACCTGTGGAACTACTGAATGGATTGAGCAAAAAGCAAGCCACTGGGGGTGGATAGATGCAGCTGTAACAGATTTCAGCTTATTTCTCTCCGGTGATGGACCCTATGAATTCAGGGGAAAAATGATCGACAATGCGGATCAGACAAACCATTCTCCGGTTTTCTATATTAAGATGAGCGAAGTATCACCGGAGCCGTCTGGAAACAAACTAAAGTCTTTTATCTCAGCAGCAGAGGAGATGAAAAAAAAATAAACTGATTTTGTTACTATTGAATTGTAGGCAGGAGTTATCACCGGCTCCTGCCTTGTTGTTTTAAAATTACTGTTCAAGAATCATACGGGCCTTTAGGACAGCATGATTGGCTTCTTGTTCAAGGTTAGTGGCGGCACTGATAAAAAGGTCGGTTTCCTTGACCGATACCGTAAAGGAGACGAGCCTGTCTATGGAGGAGTACCGGCGGTAGGTGCGCTGTTCATATGGAACATGGTGATGTGAAATATGAAAATTTGACTCTCGATATTGTCATTGGTATTTTTTCTACCATTTAACTAGAACATATGTTAAAAAAATAGCACAAGGATTCGCCTATAATAAAGGGCTTGTAATATGGTAAACATAACTGTTAACGATAAAAAGATAGAGGTCTCCGAAAAGCAGTCGTTATTAAACTCGTTGAGGCAAAAAGGATTTCACATTCCAGGCATGTGTCTCAACCCTGAGCTGATTCCTTTCGGCTCATGCAGGCTGTGCCAGGTGGACATTAACGGCAAAACCACCACTGCCTGTTCCCTTGTGCCCACTGAGGGAATGAACGTCCGGACAATAAACGAGGATCTATTCACAAATCGGAAGTATTCACTGGAACTTCTCGCTTCACACCATACCGGCGATTGTATTGGGCCCTGTCAGCAGGGCTGCCCCACCCATTGTGATATCCAAGGATATCTGGCACTTATTGCTGAAGGAAAGCACCACGAAGCGGTGAAACTTATGAAGGAAAAATATATCCTTCCGGCGGTTCTTGGTCGTGTATGCCCGGCTTTCTGTGAGTCGGATTGCCGACGCAATCTGGTAGAGGGAGCGGTTGCCATCCGGCAGCTGAAGCGCTTTGCTGCCGACGTAGACCTGGAAGCGCCCTGGATGCCAGATATCCCCCCTCCCACGGGAAAAGCAGTGGCGGTAGTGGGCGGCGGCCCGGCCGGATTGTCCTGCGGTTACTACTTGAGACGCAAAGGCCATGCGGTTACCATTTTCGAGGCCCAGCCCGAGCTGGGCGGGTGGACACGGTATGGTATCCCGACATACCGTCTTCCTAAAGATATTTTGAGAAAAGACATCGCTACCGTAATCAATACCGGGATTACCGTTAAGACCGGCTGTGCGCTGGGCAAGGATGTGACGTTGGATCAGCTAAAAAAAGACTTTGATGCCGTGTTTATGGGGGTCGGAGCCTGGAGCAGCCGGATGATGAACATTGAAGGTGAGGACCTTAAAGGGGTCATCCATGGCATAGAGTTTCTAAAGGAAATCAATATGGGCAAAGAGGTGCCGGTTGGGAAAAAGGTCGTGGCTGTCGGTGGTGGGAACACGGCAATGGATGTTGTCAGGGTCTGCCGCAGGATGGGGGTTGATGTGACCCTGACTTACCGACGGTCTCACCAGGAAATGCCGGCCGCACAGATCGAGGTGGAAGAGGCACAGGAGGAAGGTGTCAAATTTGAGCTGATGACCAACCCGATCCGGATATACGGAAACGGAAAAGTGGAGAAAGTGGAGCTTTTGAGGATGGAGCTGGGAGAGCCGGATGAGAGCGGACGCAGATCGCCGCTTCCGGTGGAAGGTTCCAATTTTTTTGTCGATGCCGATACCGTAATTCTTGCCATCGGGCAGTATAACACGGACGAGATTTTGAAAGGCTATGGCCTTAAAAGCTCCAGAGGTATGATTGGCGTCCATAAGACAACCTTGCAGACTGAGATCGATGGTGTTTTTGCCGGCGGCGATGCGGTTCTGGGACCCTCCACCGTAATAGAGTCCATTTATCAGGGCCGGGTCGGGGCCTTGATGATCGACCTTTACCTGAAAGAAAAGCTGGAAGCGGCCCAAAAAGCCTGTGAGGAATCCGGCCAGGAGGTTGTTTGCCTCATTGAGGATCCGGACATCAGGGAAGTCGTTAATGACCTGAATCCCTATAACCACGTGAAGCAGGTTACCGAGGAGGATTACAAAGATGTAGAACACCATCCCCGCAGCACGGCCGAAACCCGCGGCCCGGAAGAAAGGATCCGGGACTGGGAGGAGTTTGAGGAAAATCTCAAGCCGGAGGATGTCGCCAAAGAGGCCCAAAGATGCATGTCCTGCGGCTGCATGGATATTTTCGAGTGCACATTAAGATCCTATGCCACCATCTACGGTGCCAGGCAGGACCGTTTCTCTGAGAAGCGAAGCAATTTTGATATAGACGACAGCCACCCCAACATTATACTTGACAACAACAAGTGTATCCTCTGCGGCCAGTGTGTGAACCACACCCAGGAAATAGCGGGTGAGGACATTCTTGCTTTCGCTCACAGGGGATTCGTAACCAAGATTTCTCCGGCACCGCGCACAACCCTCGGACAGGCCAAAGCAAAATTGCTCGGCGATATAATTGATGTGTGCCCTACCGGCGCCCTGACCGAAAAGCTGCCCTTTGAAAAACCGGGCCCCTGGAAGGCAACCCCCATACCTACAATTTGCAACGGCTGTGGTGTGGGCTGTGAAATAAATATTGAGGTTTATGAGGGCCTGCTGGTGAGGGCCTCCCGGAAACCGAATTCCTGGAACCGGGGCCATCTCTGTGATATCGGCAGATTCGACAGGCCGTGGGACATCACCGCTGCGACGACCGTGGTAAAAGAAGGGGACAGCTTTAAAACTATAGATTTTGAAAAGGCCGTGGCAATGGTCAAGGAACACATGACGGACATGGCCATCATTCTCGGTCCGGATGTGACTCAGGAGGAAGCCCGGATGTTTGCGGACTTTGCTGAAAAACACAATATGAAGATCGGCTCAACCGCCCGGGGCAGCGTATCCACGGCCGGTTACCAGGCATTTCTCAAAGCAGGCAGAATTCGCCTGGACATTGATACGGACCACTACCCGGTTTTAAAAATATTTATCCGGGAGGCCCGGCGTCAGGGCGCTGAGCTGGTCAAGGGAGACTGCGACCTTGCCATAGTCGAAGCCCCGCAAAGCCCAAATGGGGTTCCTACCCTTGTCATGCACAAAGGCATCAATGATGTCGGACTGATTAAACTGGGAATCACGGGGGTGCCGAAGGCCGGTGCATATCTGTTTGTTGGAAACCTGACCGAGAAGCTGGATGGCTACACCGTGGTCCTGGGCTCCAGCGAACATGCCGACCTGGTGCTTCCCTATCCATGCTGGCCTGAAAAGAAGGGGACTGTCTTCAACTCTGCCGGCATGGAGCTGGAAGTCAACAGAATCCGGGCGCCTGCAGTGGACGCGGCTGAGATATTGTCTTCTTTAATCTCTTAGGGGTTAATTCTTTGTTTTTGCCGGCAAAAACAGTTCATAGCGTCCGTGGTTATAGTGTTACGGGCTGCTGGTTGTCCCGATTCAATCGGGATTTCCGATGTCATCCGACGGGTTAACGGGCCAGAGGCTAACGGCATCAGCACATTTTTGCATTTTTCAACCTGTTTGTTTTCCCGCATGCGGGATCTGCGACCGATGTGGCCGGTGCAGGATAATTCTCTATTAACATTTCAGCAAAGGATAACAACGTGCCCAATTATGCAAATCTTGTAATGCTCAATCCGGACCTGACCCCGCAGGTCATGGCCCGGGTGGATGAGATTATCAACCGCTCCAAAGACAAGCCCGGCTGTCTGATCCCTGTCCTGGAAGAGTGTCAGGAGGTTGTCGGGTATATGCCTGTTGAGCTCCAGAAATATATCGGCGATGGGCTTGATATTGCCACAAGCATCATTTATGGAGTTGTGACATTTTATTCCTTTTTTTCCATGCTGCCCCGAGGCCGGCATACCATCAAGATCTGCATGGGTACGGCCTGCTATGTGAAAGGCATTGCGGAGGTGGTGAGTCGCATCCAGTCAGAATATAAGATTGAAGTGGGGCGCACTACCACTGACAGGCGCTTTACCCTGGAAGCCGTCCGGTGCCTCGGGGCCTGCGGGCTGGCCCCGGTTATTGTCATTGACGAGGACACCCACGGCGGGGTCACTGCGGATAGAATTTTAAATATTTTAGAAAAATATGAGTAGAAAAATGCAACACGCCACAAATTGATCAGATGCCGGAAGCTGCTGATCGGTCTTGTTTGTTGGTTATGTGATTTTCACTTTAGTAAAGGAGGCCGGCTTATGGCTAAATTGACTATTGCTGATCTCAAAAAAATAAAGGAAAAGGCTCAAAAGGATACCGCTCTGCGGGAGGGTGGCGCAACGGTAAAAGTCACGGTCCATATGGGAACCTGCGGTATTGCCGCTGGTGCGCGTGAGGTGATGGACGCTTTACTGGATGAAATGGCCCAATCCGACCGGCATGACATTCGGGTAGTGAATTCTGGATGCATGGGCATGTGCAGCAGCGAGCCTAATGTAACCATTGAGATTATGGATCAGGAGCCGGTTATCTATCAGCATATGGACGGCAATAAAATCCGGCAGGTTTTTAAACGGCATGTGCTCACAGGTGAAGTTCAAACGGATTTTGCGCTTGCCAGAATAAAATAAAACCAGAGAGGTTTTGAATGAAAAAACATCGTGCCGATTTGCTTCTATGCGGTGGCACAGGGTGCCATGCAACTGGAAGCCTGGAAGTCAAGAGCGCCCTGGAAACGCAACTTGCCCGCCACAAGCTGGACCAGGAGATTCGAGTGGTTGAAACCGGCTGCAATGGATTTTGCGCAATGGGACCCATCATGCTTGTGCAGCCTGACGGCATTTTTTACCAGAAGCTCAAGGCCACAGATATACCGCACCTTGTTGAAGAACATTTCCTCAAAGGACGACCGGTAAAAAAGCTGTTTTATAAAGAACCGGCGTCAGCCGAGACAATCCCGAGCATGGATGACATTCCCTTTTACTCGAAGCAACAGCTGATTGTTTTAAAAAACAGAGGCGTTATTGATCCTGAAAAAATCGAGGAATACATTGGAAGAGACGGATACCTCGGGGCCGGCAAAGCGCTTTTGGAGATGACACCCCAGGAGATAATCAGCCAGATGAAAGAATCCGGTCTCAGGGGCCGGGGCGGAGCAGGCTTTCCCACCGGCCTCAAGTGGGAGTTTGCCAGTCGGGAGGAAGGAGATGTCAAGTATGTTCTGTGCAATGCCGATGAAGGGGATCCCGGCGCTTTCATGGACCGCAGCGTTCTGGAAGCAGACCCCCATGCGGTTCTGGAGGGAATGATCATTGCCGCCAGGGCCATCGGCGCACAACATGGCTACATATACTGCCGCGCCGAGTATCCGTTGGCTCTAAAAAGGCTTGAAATCGCTATTTCACAGGCCCGGCAACACGGGCTGTTAGGTGAAGATATCCTGGGGAGCGGTTTCAATTTTGACCTGGAGATATACCAGGGAGCCGGCGCTTTTGTGTGCGGAGAGGAGACTGCCCTTATGCACTCCATTGAGGGCAAGCGGGGCATGCCCAGACCCCGGCCGCCTTTTCCCGCACAAAAGGGCCTTTGGAAAAAACCTACGGTTTTAAACAATGTGGAGACCTATGCCAATGTGGGCCAGATTATTCTTAATGGTGCCGACTGGTTTTCCAGCATCGGCATGGAAGCCAGTAAAGGAACAAAAGTTTTTGCCTTGACCGGAGATGTAAACAACATCGGCCTGGTGGAAGTACCCATGGGGACGACCCTGAGAACCATCATATATGACATCGGCGGCGGAATTTCAAAGAAGAGAAAATTCAAAGCCGTCCAACTCGGTGGGCCTTCCGGAGGGTGTGTCCCAGAGGAATTTATCGATACCCCCGTGGACTACCAGTCCATTGCCAAGGTCGGCGCCATTATGGGCTCAGGCGGTATGATCGTTATGGACGACCAGACATGCATGGTTGATATGGCCCGTTTCTTTATGGATTTTATTCAGGATGAGTCCTGCGGCAAGTGTACTCCGTGCCGCGAAGGCACCTTGCGGATGCTGGAAATCCTGGATAAAATCACCCATGGCGACGGTGAACCCGGAGACATTGAGCTGCTTGAGGATTTAAGTAAAATGATTAAAAGCTCTGCCCTGTGCGGCCTGGGTCAAACCGGCCCGAATCCGGTACTGTCTACCCTCAAATATTTCAGGAACGAATATGAAGCCCACATAAATGAAAAAAAATGCCCGGCCAAACGCTGCCCCGCACTTCTAAAATTTGAAGTGAATATGGAAATGTGCATAAAGTGCGGCATCTGTTTCAAAAAATGTCCGGCCAAGGCAATCGCGTGGGAAAAGAAAAAAACTGCCAGCATAGACAAGAGCACATGCATTAAGTGCATGACCTGCATCAGCGCATGCCCTGCCGATGCCATATTTTAGGCGTTGAGACGCTTATAGTGAAAAGCTTTTTCGATATAATGGAGTGCCGGGACTTTAATGGAATAACCGAATTATACAGAGTATGCTCAAGCGATTACGCAGGAGCTTTTCTTCAACAGAAAAACTTTATTTTTTTCGAAGCGTCTTGTGCTTTTAACATAATAGTATAGTACAGCGTCATATTTAAATTTGGAGGTAGAGATTGGGTGAGATCTTTAGTTTGATTGCTGCGGGCTATGTGCTCACGTGAACGACCGTTTATATATAATAGGCAATTGTTCGCACCGCCCTTGCTGCTCAAAACCAAAGATCATCACCGATGAACTGACAAATTAAAGTTTGACGCTGTAATAGATTTTTTATTAAATTCGACAAGATAGGAGTAATGAAATGCAAAATAAGGAAATATATTATTTTAAATTATTTAGAGATGTTTGTCGGACCATCAATTCCACATTAAACCTTAAAGAAGTCTTGAATCTGATTGCTGAAAACATTGTAAAGGTACTGGATATTAAAGCCTGTGCTATTTTCCTTTTGGACAAGCCGCAAAAAAGATTGGATGTCGGCGCCTCTTACGGTTTGAGTGAAACATATCTCAACAAGGGCCCGGTAGACGCAGAAAAAAGCATTGTGGAGTCATTACAGGGGAATTTCGTTCTGGTGCACGATGCAACCAAAGACCCCAGAACTCAGTATCCGAAAGAAAACGAAAAAGAAGGCATAGCTTCAATTCTTTCGGTACCCATATCTGTAAAGGGGAATGTAATCGGAGTGCTGCGAATATATACTTCACAGCCGCGCAATTTTTCTGAAGAAGAAAATGAATTTATAGCCGCACTAGCGGAAATGGGTGGAATTGCTATTGAAAATGCACGGATGTTTCATCACCTGAAATCAAATCATGAAAAATTGATTAACGAAGTCCATGAATGGTTTGACTTTGGAAAAGTGCAGTAAAACTAATCCCGAAAAGCCGAGGCTTTGCAAAAAAGTTGATATTTCTTGATTTAGAGTAATATATACTATATAATTTTACACATTTTTCAGTACGACTTTCAGACAGTTCTCCCTGCCTGACCGGATAACGGCAGTGTCATTTTTTATGCACCTATGGGGTATAACAGGATACATTATTGACCTTCACTATCCTGCACCCGAAGCATGGATCAATAGACTTTAAAGGAGGCATAATGGAAGAACGTTTAGAAAAAGTTTTATCATGTTACGATGGCAAACCCTTCGAGCTTATTCCAATTTTGCAGGACATTCAACATGAATTCGGTTACCTTCCGGAACCGGAGATGCGCGAGGTTGCCAAATTTGTTGGCCTGCCTGAAAGCAATGTCTATGGGGTGGCAACATTTTTCGAGCAATTCAAATTCACCCCCCAGGGCAGAAACAAGGTAGTCGTTTGCAGGGGAACGGCCTGCCATGTTCGTGGCGCCAAGCGAATTCTCGAAGAATTTGAAGAGAAGTTACATATTAAGGAAGGGGAAACGTCTGAAGATTTAGAGTATTCATTGGGAACTGCTGCTTGTATCGGGTGCTGTGCGCTAGCACCATGTGTGATGATAAATGATAGCGTAGAAGCTAAATTGACACTGGAAAAGGTGTCGAATTTGATTAGCAAGGAGACAGCCGATGATATTTAGTGAGATCAAAAAGCGCGCGGAAGCTGAATGGGATCAATTGCAGCACAGCAAAGAACTGACGCTTTTCATTGGAGCTGCTACCTGTGGTCGCTCTGCCGGCGCTTTAGAAGCCAAGAAGACATTTCAAGATGAATTTGAAAAAAGAGGGATCCGTGCGAATATTATCGAGGTGGGCTGCCTGGGACCCTGTTGGGCCGAACCGCTTATCAGTATTGTAAAACCCGGCGGCCCAAATATTTTCTATAAAAACGTTACCACCGAGCGGGCGACCGAACTGGTAGAAAAATTCATTGTTGCTGGTGACCCTTTACCTGAATATGCGTTGGGACTTGTTGGAGATAAAGGGGATTACTCCATTCCTGTACTGTGGGACATGCCTAATTTCAAGTCCCAGGAAAGGGTGCTTTTTCGTAACTTTGGATTTATCGACCCCACCAATATAAACCATTACATCGCCAATGACGGCTATAGCGGCCTGAACAAGGCCCTTTCCATGAAACCGGCCGAGTTGATTGAGGAGATAAAAACATCCGGTCTGCGCGGAAGAGGCGGTGGTGGATTTTCCGTCGGGCGCAAATGGGAGGCCGGGCTAGCCGCGAAGGAGAAGCAAAAATACGTCGTTTGCAATGCCGATGAAGGCGATCCCGGCGCTTTTATGGACCGCTCCGTGTTGGAGGGCGAGCCCCATTCTGTTTTGGAAGGCATGATTATCGCGGGCTACACCATCGGAGCACAAACAGGGTATATTTATGTGCGAGCCGAATACCCTCTGGCCGTTAAGCGCCTTCAGGGCGCCATCCAACAGGCAAAGGATATGGGGTTTCTGGGAGAGAACATCATGGGCAGCGGATTTAGTTTTGAAATTTTAATTTTTCAAGGTGCCGGTGCCTTTGTCTGCGGCGAATCAACCGCTCTGACCTTGTCCATCGAAGGTAAAAGGGGTATGCCCAAGGCGGCCCCGAGACCACGCACAACCGAGGTCGGTCTTTTTGACAAGCCCACCTTATTGAACAATGTGAAAACTTTTTCGTATATTCCCCAGATCATCAATAAGGGGGGCGCCTGGCTGTCCGGCATCGGTACCAAAGATAGCAAGGGAACCGCGGTCTTTGCTTTGACGGGCATGGTGAACAATTGCGGCCTGATCGAGGTTCCCATGGGCACTACCATCCGGGAGATCATCTATGACATCGGTGGCGGTATTACCGACGATAAAGCGTTCAAGGCTGTCCAGACCGGCGGACCCTCAGGTGGCTGCCTGCCGGAAGAATTTCTGGATACGCCGGTGGATTATGATTCTCTGACAGCCGCTGGATCCATGATGGGCTCAGGCGGCATGGTGATCATGGATGAGACCACGTGCATGGTTGAGGTGGCCCGCTATTTTCTTGATTTTACCCAGAAAGAATCCTGCGGCCAGTGTACGCTGTGCAAACTCGGAACCAAGCAGATGCTGAACATTCTGGAAGATATTGTCGCCGGAAAAGGACGGCCCGAAGATATTGATACGCTTTTTAACATAGGCAAAGCTGTGAATACCGGATCGCTTTGCGGCCTGGGACAGAGCGCGGCCAACCCGGTGCTGACCACGATCAAATATTTTCGAGAGGAATATGAAGCCCATATTAACGATAAAATTTGTCCGGCCATGCAATGCAAAGAGCTCCTCTCATATGTTATTAATGCTGATACGTGCATAGGCTGTACAGCCTGCGCCAAGGCCTGTCCGGTAGAGGCCATTACTGGGGAGAAAAAACAGGTGCATGTTATTGATCAAGCCAAATGTATCCGGTGCGGTATGTGTCTGGAAAAATGCCCGAAGAAAATTCGCGCAGTGGAATGTGTCCCGGGACGTTTAAATGAAGGAGGTAAATAGTGGCGGACAAAATCGAACTTACCATAAACGGTCAGTTGGTTACGGCCGACAAAGGCATGACCATATTAGAAGCAGCGCTCAGCAAGGGAATGTATATTCCCCACCTGTGCCATCATCGTGAATTGGAGCCGGTGGGTGCCTGCAGGCTTTGCTTGGTAGAAATTGATGGGAAGTGGAAAAAAACGGTGATAAGCTGCAAAACTGAGGCCAAGGAGGGGATGGTTGTCCAAACCGAAACCCCTGAAATCAGTGAAATAAGGCAGGCAACCGTGGAACTGCTCATTGCCGACCACGATGTAGACTGTCTTGCTTGCGGCCAGAACACCCGGTGCGCGCTGCAGCGCGTGGCTGATCATGTGGGTCTCAATAAAAAACGCCTGCAGCGGTTGAAACCCCCTGAAAAAAAATTACCTATTGACGACTCCAACCCGTTTTTTAACTTTGATCCCAACCAGTGTGTGCTATGCGGCATATGTGTGCGCACCTGCGACGAGCTGCAAAACGTTCAGGCTATTGACTATGCCTACCGGGGGCTGGGGACGAAAATCGCCGGCTTTGGAGACAAGCTGCGCATAGAATCCAGTTGCGAATCATGTGGTGAGTGCATTGTCAGGTGCCCGGTGGGTGCCTTGACCGAAAAAGACAGCCCGAAACCGACGCACCAGGTAAAGACCGTTTGTTCTTTCTGCGGATGCGGATGCGGGCTGCTGCTGGGTGTGCGTGACAATCGAATTGTCAGTGCCCAGGGAAATGTGAACAGCCCGGCTAACAAAGGCAGACTTTGTGTCAAGGGCCGCTTCGGTTACAAGTTCGTAAATCACCCTGACCGTCTGACCTCACCGCTGATTAAGCGTAATGGTGAGTTTGTCAAGGCGGATTGGGATGAGGCTTTAGATCTGGTGACTGACACTTTTTCCAAAAACAAAGGTGAAAAGTTTGCCGCTATTGCCTCTGCCAAGGCCACAAACGAGGATAACTACATCCTGCAGAAGTTTACACGGGCCGTTATGGGTACCAACAACATCGATCATTGCGCGCGTCTCTGACACGCTCCCACGGTGGCCGGTCTGGCCGCCTCCCTTGGCAGCGGTGCTATGACCAACGCAATCAGTGAACTTGGCAGCGCCTCAGCGATCCTGGCGATAGGAACCAACACTACCGCCACCCATCCAATCGTTGCCCTCCAGGTAAAGGACGCCGTTAGAAATGGCTCTAAACTTATTGTTGCCAATCCCAAAGAGATTGAACTCTGCCGGTTTGCCGATGTTTTCCTCCAGCACAAACCCGGCACGGATGTACCTTTGCTTATGGGAATGATGCGGGTGATTGTGGAAGAAGGGCTTCACGACAAATCTTTTATCGAGAGTCGTTGTGAGGATTTCAACGCTTCTGAGAAGTCCCTGGCCGAATTCGATTTAAATACGGTTGAGAAGATAACCGGTGTGCCGCAGGATAAAATTATCCAAGCCGCCCGAATCTACGCGACGGAAACACCGGCCTCTATTATCTACTGTATGGGCATTACCCAACATGTTCAGGGTACTGACAATGTTTTGGCCATCAGCAACCTGGCATTGCTTACGGGAAATATTGGCAAACCCTCATCGGGTGTCAACCCCCTGAGAGGACAGAATAATGTCCAAGGTGCCTGCGATATGGGTTGTTTGCCCAATGTTTATCCTGGGTACCAGGCGGTAACGTCCCCCGAAGCCAAAGCGAAATTTGAATCCGCCTGGGGAGTGGCCTTAAGCGACACTGCGGGACTGACACACACCAAGATATTTGACGCTTGCTATGAGGGCACTATCAAAGCGCTTTACCTGGTGGGTGAAAATCCGGTTTTGAGTGAAGCCGACGCCAGCCACGCCATAGAAGCCATGAAAAAGGTGGATTTCCTGGTCGTGCAGGACATATTTATGACTGAAACCGCTGAACTGGCAGATGTCGTCTTGCCGGCGGTTACCTTTGCGGAAAAGGACGGTACCTTTACCAACACCGAACGGCGGGTTCAACGGGTGCGCAAGGCCATCGCTTCGGTCGGGGATGCAAAATCCGATTGGTGGATAACCTGCCAATTGGCCAAACGTCTCAAGGGTAAAGGCTTCGATTTTTCAAGTTCCGCGGAGATCATGGAAGAAATTTCAACACTTACGCCTTCCTATAAAGGCATAACTTACACTCGGCTGGAAAAAGGCAGCCTCCAATGGCCCTGTCCGTCGGAAGATCATTCGGGAACACCCTTCCTGCATGCTGAAAAATTTGGTACAGACAGCGGCAAGGGAAAATTTAAGCCCCTGACCTATCGGAAATCGGCTGAAGTAACCGATAGTGAATATCCCATTCTCCTGACCACAGACCGCAGTCTGTATCACTATCACAGCACTATGACACGCAGAGTATACGGACTTAACGTCTTGAATAACGAAGAGCTCATGAATATTCACCCGGAAGATGCTTCCGTACTGGGCATAGAGGACGGCCAGATGGTGAAGGTGGTTTCTCGGCGAGGAGAGGTGGAGGTAAAGGCGTTGGTTACTGAGAATTGTCCCCAGGGGACCGTGTCCATGACCTTTCATTTCTTTGAAACACCTACCAATGTCCTGACGTGCTGCGAATTGGATCCTGTGGCAAATACGCCTACAACAAAGGTCTGTGCGGTTCGAATAGAAGGTCTTAACAGCTAGGAAGAGATCAAGAGGATTGTATCGACTTATATATGTAAACAAAAAGATAAAAAGATTAAGAGAAAAAAGGTAAAGAGGCAAGGCGAATAAGGTCTGGTCTCTTTTTTTATGTTATTTTATCTATCACAGTGATTTTGAACCTATCTGAAATTGCATGATACGGTTATGCTCCCGCACAAATGAGCACCGATAATTCACTGGTTTATCAAGAACTATCTTTGAGTCATGTATTCAAATTTTCATTAGAAATATCAGTCATGTAACTGTGAATGCTGCGTTAGTGCAGGTAAAGATTGGTAGTAAGAAATATTTTCTGGTTTTCATATTGTTCCAGATAATGTAAGATGTTCATGGATTTTATAAAAGATAAGTCTTAATTAATTTTCATTTTAGGGAGTGATTTACAATGCCTGATGACGCACTATCGGAAAAAGAAAAAGCGGAGATAGCGCAAAAAGCAGAAAGTCAAAAAAGGATTAATAGAAAATGGTTCCCTCCAGCTATCGTTGGGGCATTTGTTGCAATCATTGTAATAAAGGGTTGGTATATCGTAAACTACAATAACATAGAGAAAATACAATTAGAATTGAAACAACTTCAACTAATGCTAAAGGATACTGAGGTAAAACTCTCTAAACAAAATGCTGAACTCAAAAAGGCTAAGGAAGCAACAGATAAGCAAACAACCAAGCTGACTGCTGCTAACAAGAATTTACAATTAGAGTTAGCTGAAAACAAGAAAAATTATGAGGATCAACTGTCACAGCTTGAATTTGATATAAGCCGGCTCGCTGATTTTGGAAATAAAAAATCCAAAGACTTGCTTGCAGCAGAGAAAAATGTCCAAGAAGTCAAGGCTAAATTAGCTTCGATTGAGGAAGCACAGAAAAAGGCTAAACGCCGTGGGGATAAAATTAAAGGCATTCCTATTCCTGAAATGGTCACTATCAAAGGAGGATCATTGCTGATGGGTGATAAAGATGGGAAAGATAGGGAAAAACCCGCACATAAAGTCACCATCAAACCTTTCGCCATGAGCAAGTACGAGATAACTTTTGCTGAGTATGATCGTTTTGCAATAGAAAACAACAAACAACTGCCGGATGATAGCGGTTGGGGCCGAGGAAATCGACCTGTTATTAATGTGAGCTGGGATGAAGCCCGGGAGTACGCGGTTTGGTTAACTAAGAAAACGGGGGAAAAGTATCGATTACCAACAGAAGCAGAATGGGAGTATGCTGCCCGTGCAGGAGAGACAACATCGTATTCCTGCGGTGAAAATCCGAGCTGTCTTGAAGACATTGCGTGGTATGGGAAGAATTCATGGGGTCAGCCCCATCCGGTGGGAGAGAAGGAACCAAATAAGTGGGGCCTGTTTGACATGGCCGGCAATGTTTGGGAGTGGGTTGAGGATGACTGGCACGACAATTACAAAGATGCACCTGATAACGGAAGTGCCTGGATTGATAATCCAATCAGGGGCTCTGACCGGGTGATGCGTGGCGGTTGCTGGATCAATCCGGCGCAACGCTGCCAGTCGGCGTACCGTCGCTACGACGCGCCCGGCTATCGAAGCCACGTCGTGGGCTTCCGCCTCTCCAGGTCCGTTTCCCCTGGCCCTTGATTGTATGTCTTTACAAGTTTGAAAACGTACACTGTAGCACTTAAAACATACTGAGTTATCAGAACCATCTTGCCCACAATTCTCAATGTTTTCAGGAGAAATCCCCACCTTTTTATATTAATGATGTATATATGCTATTTTGAGGAGTCTTGTGCAGACAAAAAAGTTATCGCTAATCTTGACTTTAAATGGCAAAATCAAACCACAACATCTTGAGACGGTTAGCGCACATCCCTTTTTATTATTACATCAGTCAAACGCGCTTTCAGTTCGTTTGACTTTTTCGCAATTTTTACAAATTCCATCAATTCGGACTTCCACTTTGTCGATTCGGCCGGGATACGTTTTCCACAAAGGTTCGGTGTCAACAATTAAACTGTCCGGACTTAAACAATCCATCTGCCCGCAATTCTTGCAGTAAAAATGGGGGTGTGGTTTGTGGTAATCATTTGGGGCCAAGCCGTAATAAAACGCTCTGCCACCAGTACTGATGCGTTCAACGACGCTGTGATCGACCAGCAGATCGAGAATGCGGTAAATTGTCACACGATTAATCGTACCGCTACGTTCCAGGATTTTATAGATGTCACCTGCGGAAAGGGGAAAACTGTTGTTTCCCACAACTTCCAGAACGCGCACCCGATTGGTGGTCGCGTCAAGATTTGCTCCTGACAATAATTCTTCATAATTGCATTGATGGCACATGAGTCATCCTTATCCAGTTTCCATCCAGAAATGGCCCTTTTCCCCAATATCCCGCCGTCGCCAAGGCTATGGCGGACAGGCTTCGTCAATCTGCGGGTTCGGTTGTGCGGCGTACTATCGTACGCCTCCGCCCAAACCCTTGATTTCTTCAACTCGCTTCGCGAGATTGAAGTCCCACCCCTTCGGGGCGGGTTCCCGGAAGCCTTGCTCTTGCGAAAAATTGCACATTTCTGAATTGGAAACCTGTCATTGCCCAAGTTCATTTACGGATGGGCACTATCTAATGCCTCAGGTCCTTTTTCTTTATTCCATTTGCAAAACCTGGTCCTCTGGGCCAGGTCAAAATTCTCTGGCTATGCCATGCCGGGCATGCGGACCATGAAGTGAGCTAAAGTTCTACGTGAGCTAGAGTGAGCTAAAGTGGTGGAGGAGCTTCGCTCGTCTATCATATAGATTGTCAAAAAACTCCTTAACTTTAGATCACTTTAGGCACTTTAGATCACTTTAG
>JANQFE010000100.1 GCA_028278025.1 Thermodesulfobacteriota bacterium
AGCCATCTTTTCCATTCCCCCCCGCATGATCTCGCGCAGAATTTCTCTGTCAAGCCTCTCAGAGGGAAAGCCGACCAGGTTCAAGGCAAACACCGGCTGGGCTCCCATGGAATAGATATCGCTGAGGGAGTTAGCCGCAGCAATCTGACCGAATGCATAAGGATCATCCACAACCGGTGTGAAAAAATCAACCGTCTGAACTATCGCGGTACTATTATCCAGCTTGTACACAGCACAATCATCCGGTGGATCCAGCCCAACCAGTACGCTTGGATTCTTCACGGGTTTCAGCCCGCACAAAATGTCGTCCAGGACCCCTGGACTCAATTTGGCTGCTCAGCCGGCTTTATGCGACTGTGCGGTCAGACGCAGATCTCTATCTTTGTCATTCATTAAGAAATACTCCCTATGAATTTTTTTAAGACATCATACAAAATTTTAATTCCCTTGGTTAACTGGGGTATAGTGATCCGTTCATTATGGCCATGGATCCTTTCAATTGCCTCTATTGAGGTTTCTATCTGAAGACCGTACGCTACAATACCCTGCTGTCTGAAAAATCGTGAATCTGTAGCACCGGAGGACATATAGGGAATCACTTTTGCTTTGGGATCACATTTTTTAAAACTTGCAGACAGTGCTGTAAACAGCGCTGTCTCGGCAGATGATTCCGAAGGCAGAGATTTACCTTTAAACTCTACAGAAAAGTTTTTACACTGCCGGCTCATTAAAAGTTCAGTTATGTGCTGTTGGAGTTCTTCGGGAGTCGAACCCGGTAAAATTCTGCAGTCAACCTCACAGTAACACTGACTGGGTATCACGTTTGTTTTGCTGCCGGCCCGCACCACGGTTGGCAGCACCGTATTGTGCAGCAGCGCTGAAAGCATCTGTCTGAGGGGCTGCAGGGGTATGCGTTCAAGTATATCCTTGCAGCGGCTTTCATCAAGAAGTGCTAAAAATTCCTCTTGCGGCATAAATCTCTGTTCAGGAGCAATGCCCTGGATAAGTTTCTTTACCGGGGCGGTTATACGGAAAGGAGAAGTATGTGCCGAGAGCACATCCAGAGCCCTGCTCATCTCAGCTACACAGTTATCCCCATGAGGCTGGGAAGCATGCCCCGGCCGGCCTTCAAATGTTATGCGTATCCAGTTGGCCCCTTTTTCAGCCACCTGGCAGAAATAGAGGTTCTTTTCCCCGGTACTAAAACCCAACCCCATGCCTTCATTGATCACATACTGGGTTTGCAGTTTTTCCGGATGCCGGTCCATAAGCCACTCCACTCCGAGGCCTCCCCCGGCTTCTTCATCTGCGGTGGCTGCCAGCACAAAATGCTTTTCCGGGGCTAAGCCTTCCCGTTTCAACAGTAACAAGGCCATGAGTTCCATAACACCCAGTGACTTGCAATCAATTGCACCCCTGCCCCATATTTCGCCGTCTTCTATTGCCCCGGAAAAAGGTGAACAATGCCACTTTTCTTCCTCTGCCGGAACAACATCAATATGATGAAGCAGTATAATCTTAGGGATATTTTCTGCACCACAGTACCGGGAAATAAGACTTCCCCGGCCGGGCCGAGATTCATATATATCACTGTGAATATGCTCTTTGTGCAGTATTTCTTTTAAGAATTTTGCACCCTCGGTTTCATTCCCCGGCGGATTGGTTGTATTAATCTGTATATATTTACTTAATATAGCGACGGCTTCCTTCTCCACGCGGTCCCATGAAATATGTTGTTGCGGCATTCGTTCTCCCAATTGTAGTTAGTAATTCATGATTCGCAATTTGTGACAGGATATACAGAATTGACATAATTTTTTAACATAACAGTTGCCCTGTTAAAAACAACATCCCGTTTATCCAGTTAATCAGGTCTAAGAAAAAAGATTAAAAAAACAGTTCTGAATGCTGAGCAACCAGCATCTAGTATCCAGTAACCCCCTCCATCTGCAGAAGTTTTGCTTTCAGCTCAACCCCCGCAGCTGCTGAATAGCCCCCCAGACCCCCGCATAATTGAATAACACGGTGACAGGGAATTACCGGTGGAAAGGGGTTTTTCCCCAGGGCTGAGCCCACAGCACGCACGGCCCGAGGCTGGCCTATGCGGCCGGCAACCCAGCTATAGGTCCTGACTTCACCATAGGGAATTCTGGACACTTCAGACCATACCTGCCGCTGAAACAGGGTCGTGCCTGAAAAATCCAGCACAAAAGAAAAATCGGGGTTCTGGCCGGCAAAATATCTTCTCAATTCAGTTTGTTCCCCGGCAAGGGCGCTTTTGTCGGACACTGCTTCAGGATACCAGGATTTTATAGTTTGAGCAACCCGGTCCTTACGAGATTGCGGCAGCAAAACCCTTAGAATCCCGGCGTCCCCCTTTATAACCCCGCACCAACCATAAGATGTCTGAAAAACGGTAAATAGTATCGGCATATGCTGTAACCTCTTGTTTTTTATGTGCTTAAAACTTAATTCTTGACAAATTTATTTTTCATGTTAATTTATTATATTTAATTTTTTAGTTATTGTATAATACCTTATAATACAATGGACACCATATAGTATAAAGGGGAGATTACCTTGGCTACACACAAATCCGCAATAAAGAGACATCGCCAAAGCCTGATAAGGCGTAAAAGCAACAGAGCCCTTAAATCCAGGATGAAAACATCCGTCAAATCACTTTTGCAAACTATCGAGACTAAAGATAAAGATAAAATTCAGGCAGCCCTTGTTCACACTACGTCAATAATAGCAAAAACTGCAACCCAGGGTGTTATTCATAAAAATACTGCTTCCAGAACAATCTCAAGACTCTCCAAAAAGGCCCACGCTGTTATTCAAGCCGGCGGCTGAGTACGAATACTTCCGAGGTTAAAAACAAGGTTTTCAATGATCATTTTATGGGCCGCCCCGCTTGACCGTAAGAGTACATGGGTTTGAAATGTTTCTTCAAAAGCTCTCCGCAGGGCTTTTGGCGGCCACACCTTCGCCTGCTGCATGATTTTTGATACTATACTGTCATGGCGCAGATTCAACCTTTTGCCCATCTGGGAACGTGTATCACCACGCTGCAGGCCCTCTTGCGCACTGCTGAGAAGTCTGATCTGTCGGGCAATCATACCCAGGATATGCGGCGCCCGCACTCCCGCCCCCATTAAGGTATTGACACAAGACAGGGATTTAGGCATATCACCCTGGCCGATTGCATCAACCAGATTAAAGATAGTGGCATCATGCTTTCCGGACAGCACCTCTTCAATATCACCAAGAGTAATAGTTTTTTTAGTGCTGCAATACAGGGCAAGCTTTTCAAGCTCATTAGCTATGAGCTGATTGTCACCACCGACATATTCAATAAAATATGACAGGGCATCTGCATTCATGGTCTTGCCATATTTTTTTAAGCTGCTCCTGACAACTTTCTGAATATCCCTATCCCAGCGGGGGTTCTGAAACTGCACCGCAACTATATTTTTTGAGGCAGCCTTGAGAAGCTGGCTGGGCAGGGCAAGTTTTTCTGCGGTAAAAATAAGACAGCACCGGGCAGACGGCTTGGAAAAATATTTCTGAAACGTCTCCCACTGGGACTTGTTAAACAGATGGGCCCGCCTTACAACCACCATCCGCCTGGATGCAGCAAAAGGCACGGTGCGTGCTGTCTGCACTATTTCTGAGGGATCATGTACTTGAGCATCAAATGAGCTTATATCCAAGTCCGGGTCATGAGAGGGAAAAATTGCGGCACTGATCTTGCGGATCGTTTCTTCTATAAGATAGCTATTATCACCATAGAAAAAATACAGCCGTGCAATAGCACCGCGGGAAACACTGCGTGTGAGTTCTTCAGCCTGCATCTAAAACCCCTGCATAATGCTGTCATGAACCCTTTCGGCAAGGTCCTCTGCCAGCGTTTGCAGCGCAGCTCTTTTAGCTGCTTCAGTAAACACGATACTCTCGCCCACGGGAAATTCTTCGGCATGTTTCAAACTGCCTCTTTTCCACAGCACCGTACCTGTTTTGCGATCTTCTAAAGAAATGTTCAGTGTTATGCGCACACGGTATTCCCGGGCTTTATCATCAATGTTGTAGGCAATGGTGTCTTCCCGCAAACTCTTGATACTGCCATACAGTATGATGTCGGCCTCGGCAATATCCACAACCTGCAGCCTTTTGCTCTCAACAAACTCATTTTCAAACGCATAGGTGAAGATTGCTTCCAGACCCGGCTCAAATGTTTTATTTTTAAAATAAGGAATTGCAATAGTATGAATGTTTTCCAGCAGGGGATTTACAGGACGTGCAAGCTGGTAGCCGCAGCCTGCAGCTGTTAGGAAAAAGCACCCTAAACAAAAATACAACCCGGATCTTTTCATTGTGTTTGGTACCTCTTGAAATTGCGGAAAACAGTAACGAGTTCTTAGTGCTGAGTAACGAATAAATTGTCAGTGGTCAGTCGACTGTTGTCAGTAGTTTTTTTTGCAACGGACAACCCTCTACTAACAACACACATCATCGACAGCAATAAGCTTAACAGCCATCAGATTATCAGCTTTTTTTATTGTCGGTAGCCAGTTGAATGTTGTCAGTAGTCCCACAACCAGCAACCTGTAACCAGTATCTAGTATCCAGCAACGAGCATCCAGTATCCAGTCTACTTCACCACGATACTGACCAGCTTCCCCGGAACCAGTATGACCTTTATTATCTCTTTGGCTGCAATCCATTGCTGTATTGAATCGCAGGTCAGGGCCTGCTCTTTGATCAACGCTTCAGGAGCATCTGCGGCAACCATAATTTTACCGCGCAGCTTTCCGTTGACCTGAATAACAATCTCTATCTCATCTGCCCTGGCTGTGGCAGACTCCCAGACAGGCCAGGCAGCTGTAAAAACAGTCCCTGTGTTGCCCAGCTGGTGCCACAGCTCCTCACATATATGGGGTACCATGGGGGACAGCAGCAGCAGCACTGCTTGGACAGCCTCTCTAAAAGCGGCGGTTCTCACAGGGCTTGTGTCTTTATCTACATCAAACTGATAGAGCTGATTTACCAGCTCCATAACAGCGCTGATTGCCGTGTTAAAATGAAATCTTGTTTCGATATCGTCAGTTACCTTCTGAATTGTCTGATGGGTTTTTCTGCGCAGTGCTTTCACATCAGCTTCATCTACGCCGTGCCAGTCAACTGCTGCAGCATCGTTCAGCAGGGCAGTATGTTCAGTTACCAGGCGCCAGACCCTTTGCAGGAACCTGTATGAACCCTCTACACCCTTGTCGCTCCATTCAAGATCTCTTTCAGGGGGCGCTGCAAAGAGACAGAAAAGCCGAGCAGTGTCGGCACCATAGGTTGCAATAAGCTTTTCAGGATCAACCACATTCTTGGTCGACTTTGACATCTTTTCCGTACGCCCAATCTGAACCGGCCGTTCACACCTGGTACAGTTTCCCTGGTTAATCTCTTCAGGATACAGCCAGCCGCAGTTTTCACACTGGTATGTTTCCATACACACCATGCCCTGCGTCAGCAGGTTTGTAAAAGGTTCATCAACATGCACGAGCCCCAGATCCCGCAAAACCTTGGTAAAAAACCGTGCATACAAAAGATGCATGACTGCGTGTTCAATGCCCCCTATATACTGGTCTACCGGCATCCAGTAGCGCACCCGTTTGCCATCCAGCAACCCCTTGTCGTAATCAGGGCAGGCATAGCGTGCAAAGTACCAGGATGATTCCACAAACGTGTCCATGGTATCGGTCTCACGCTGGGCGGGTTTGCCGCACGTTGGGCATGTTGTATTGACAAATTCGGCACAATCGGCAAGCGGCGAACGCCCCAGAACCTCAAGCGAAATTTTTTCAGGAAGGACTACGGGCAGCTGCTCTGCCGGCACAGGCACGGTCCCGCAATCCTCACAGTAGATTATGGGGATAGGCGCCCCCCAGTAGCGCTGCCGTGAAATTCCCCAGTCCTTTAAGCGAAAATTAACTGCTTTTCTGCCCAGACCCTGTTCTGCAAGAAAGGCGGTAATGGCCTGCATGGCATCCGTGTTTTTCTGCCCGTTAAACTGATCAGAATGAACGAGCCGGCCCTCATCCTCAAAGGCCGCTGTCATGGTGGCCGGGTTCAAATCACTATCCTCGGGCTGTATAACCACTTTGATCTCAAGACCGTATTTTTGGGCGAATTCAAAATCACGCTGGTCATGGGCCGGAACTGCCATAACCGCACCGGTGCCGTATTCCATAAGTACAAAATTTGCAACATAGATAGGCATACGGTATCCGGTGACCGGGTTAATACAATAGGCCCCCGTAAAAATCCCTTCCTTTTCCAGGTCGTCTGAACAGCGCACGGTCTTATCCTGCTTTAACACCTTTTCAACAAACGCACGTACTGCCGCGGCCTGTTCAGTCCCTTCAGAAAGTTTCAGCGCCAGGGGATTTTCAGGGGCCAGACTCATAAACGTCGCCCCGTAGAGGGTATCAGGCCTGGTGGTGAAAACAGTAATAGGCTCATCAGTGTGCTCTATGGTAAAAGCTATCTCAGTCCCGTAACTTTTACCGATCCAGTTACGCTGCATGGTAACAACCCGCTCCGGCCATCCCGAAAGAGTATCCAGACTCTTAAGCAATTCATCAGCATACTGCGTGATGCGAAAACACCACTGCTGCAGTTCCTTCTGGCTAACCTCGGCCTTGCATCGCCAGCACAGTCCGCCTTCTACCTGTTCATTGGCAAGCACTGTCCGGCACGAGTCACACCAGTTAACATATGACTTCTTACGAAAGGCCAGCCCCCGTTCATACATTTGCAGAAACAGCCACTGCTCCCATTTGTAGTACTGCACGTCACAGGTTGCAAATTCTCTGTCCCAGTCATAGCTGAACCCCATCCTTTTGAGCTGCTGCTTCATCATGTCGATATTGCTGTAAGTCCATTGCGCCGGATGAGTTTTGCTTTCTATGGCGGCATTCTCCGCGGGCATGCCAAAGGCATCCCAGCCCATGGGATGCAGCACATTACAGCCCTTCATTGTCTTGTAGCGGGCCACCACATCGCCGATAGTGTAATTTCTCACATGACCCATATGGATACGCCCTGATGGATAAGGAAACATTTCAAGCAGATAAAATTTTTCTTTGTTTGAATCCTCTGCTACCTTAAATGTTTTGTGCTCTTCCCAGTAGCTCTGCCAGGTTGTTTCTATCTCGTGAGGATTGTAGGTTTTTCCCATAGAACCCGTACCTTGTTCACGTTATGCTAGCCGGTATTAGTTATATCTTTTGTCCTCAAAAAAAGCTTGAGTACGTTAAAGGATAAGCTAAAATTTTTAACACATGCAGGCTATAATTAGCAAGATAAAATCAGAGAAAGGCTTTTGCGTATCTACAGATTTTTTGGGAAACGCTGACATTCTCAGCGGACGACCTGTCCGCTGAGAAGATGCAATCACTTCGTGATGGAGCTTTTTAATAAGTTGTAAGGATCCTAGAGCATTTCCCTTTTTTCTATAGCCTGTGCTGCCTCAACTGTGAGGCTACGTTTTTTTGCAAAATGCTCTAGCTCCCAGGGTCGGTTTTGTATTGCACCCTGGCCTGAAAGGCCCTGGTTGGTTTTTCTCCCGCAGCGTCGCGGGAGAAAAAAGTCCGCGCATGTCTGCGTAATTCTGCGGTTAAACACACCGGGGATTAATCGAAAAACCCAAACATAGGGAGGCTGGTGGGAAATGTTCAGATGCAAGACGCACGAAATCCTGAAGAATGAGGTCCGCCGCGGCGGATCGCAGTGACGAAGGATGAGTGCAACGCAGCAGGTGGAGGTTTCCCGATAGCCTACTATTGCTGTGGTGGTGCAGCCAGCTTCCTGTCGGCGGCATCAATAAAACGGGATAGAGTTTTCATCATCTTGTCGAACTTTTCCGGTTTCAGTGACTGAATACCGTCACTGACGGCATGGTCAGGATGAGGATGCACTTCAATTAAGAGCCCGTCAGCACCCGCAGCAATGGCTGCATTTGCCATGGGCGCTACGAGCCGCCAGTGTCCGGTCCCGTGGCTGGGGTCAACAATAACCGGCAGGTGGGTCCTCTGACGCAGCAGAGGCACGCTGCTCAGATCAAGGGTGTTTCTGGTTGCCGTCTCAAATGTGCGGATGCCCCGTTCACACAGTATGACTTTTTTGTTGCCCTCCGAAAGGATATATTCTGCCGACATAAGAAATTCTTCAATCGTGGTCATCATACCCCGCTTCAAAAGCACCGGTTTGTCTACCTTACCCACCTCTTTAAGCAGGGGGAAATTCTGCACATTGCGGGCCCCGATCTGCAGGATATCAGCATACTTGCAAATAAGCTCAATATCGGAGGGTTTTAATATTTCGGTAACAATCGGCAGCCCGGTAGCATCCCGGGCATTGCGCAGCAGAATAAGCCCCTCTTCCTCCATGCCCTGGAAACTGTAAGGAGAGGTGCGCGGCTTAAAGGCCCCGCCCCGCAGCATGGTTGCCCCAGCAGCCTTTACCGCTTTGGCGGTCTCAATGATCTGCTCCTCACTCTCAACCGAACACGGTCCGGCCATGACAACTACCTCATCACCGCCCACAGTAATACCGTCCCGGATGGGAACAACTGTTTTTTCCGGTTTCACTTCAAGGCTGGCCAGCTTATAAGGCTGCAGGATCGGGACAACGTTTTCAACCCCGGGAAGGTTCTCCATGGCCTGCAGCTTGTCTTTACCCCGCCCGCTGCCGACCGCTCCGATTACGGTTCTCTCAGTACCCTGGATAACATGCGCATGGTATCCAAGCTCTTGTATCATATCAACAATTTCCTGGAACTGATCCTGTTTTACATCTTTTCTCAACACGATAATCATGATGTGTCCTCCGTTTGTGCTATAAAAAAAGGAGCCATGTTTTTGTCCAGGGCTCCTTTTTACTGCAAAAAAAAAGGCCAAGGACAAAAAACTCTGCCCATGGCCCCTAACTATTTTATGTTATGTTAAGAACCACCGGCAGAGTATGAAAAATAAAAAAAATAAAAGTTCTTTGTCATGGCCATAATTAACTGTGTAATATTAAAAAAATGTTCTCTATTTTGTATTATTATAAACAGACCTCTATTAATGTCAAGCCATTTATCGTAAACAAAATGGTTTTTCCTTGACTTTGCCTTTTTATATGATATTTTTTAACGTTCTGTTTAATCGGCTAAAAAGCCTGTTTGAAGAGCTTCAGAGCAGTAACTTCAGGTTTTTCCGGAGAGAGTAATGGATTACAAAAACACTATCAATCTTCCTAAAACAGATTTTCCCATGAAGGCCAGCCTGCCGCGCAAAGAGCCCGAGCTGCTGGAGCAGTGGGAAACAACCCAGCTGTATGAAAAAATAACAGAGCTGCATAACACTGCCGAGAAATTCATTCTGCATGACGGTCCGCCGTATGCAAATGGTCATATCCATATCGGCACCGCCCTGAATAAAATTCTGAAAGATATTATTATCAAATCAAAAACCATGGCCGGGTATCAAACGGTGTATATCCCCGGCTGGGACTGTCACGGGCTTCCCATAGAGCACAATGTGGAAAAACAGCTGGGCAAGAAAAAGAATACTCTTGATAAGGTAGCGGTGCGCAAAACCTGCCGGGAGTTTGCCGAAAAATTTATTGCTATTCAGCGCGATGAGTTTAAACGCCTCGGTGTACTGGGCCAATGGGATCAGCCCTATCTTACCATGAACCCCGGCTACACTGCTCAGATTGTACGCGAGTTTGCCAACTTTGCCGATTCCGGGGATCTCTATAAACAGAAAAAACCAATCCAATGGTGTGCATCCTGCCAGACTGCCCTGGCCGAGGCCGAAGTTGAATACCAGGACCATACATCCCCCTCAGTGTATGTTAAATTTCCGGTTGTCTCAGACATTTCCGAGAAGTTTCCCGGCCTTAAGGGGGAAAAGGTTTCAGTGCTTATCTGGACCACGACCCCGTGGACAATACCTGCAAATCTGGCCATCTGCGTCCATCCGGATTTTGACTATGTCGCGGTCAAGACAGGTGATGAAGTGCTGATACTTGCTGAAGGTCTTGCCAACCGGACTATGCTGGCCTGTGACAAGGAGGGCTTTACAATCAAGGAGCGCTTTGCCGGCGCAGAGCTGGAGGGACTCACCTGCCGCCACCCTCTGTATGAGCGGAACTCGGTACTTATCCTGGGAACGCATGTTACCCTTGAAGCCGGTACCGGCTGTGTGCATACCGCACCCGGCCATGGGCAGGAAGACTATGACGTCGGGCTGCAGTACGGCCTTGATATCTATGCCCCGGTGGACAACCTGGGCAAGTTCACCAGCGAGGTCGGGTTTTTTGAAGGCCAGTTTGTCTTTGCTGCCAACCGGCCCATCAATGACATGCTTGCTGAAAACGGGGCGCTGCTGAAGGAAGAAGAAATTGTGCATTCCTATCCACACTGCTGGCGCTGCAAAAATCCGGTCATCTTCAGGGCCACCGAACAGTGGTTTGTTTCCATGGAGAAAAACGGCCTAAGGCAAAAAGCCCTTGAAAATATCGAAAATACAAGCTGGATTCCTCACTGGGGCAAAGACCGCATTGGCGGGATGGTTCAAAACAGGCCCGACTGGTGCATTTCCCGGCAGCGCTCATGGGGCGTGCCGATTGTAGCATTCTATTGTGAGAAGTGCAGCCATCTGCTGCTGAACGGCAAGGTTATCAATTATGTTGCCGATCTTTTTGAACAAAAGAGCAGCGATATATGGTTTTCCGCAGAACCGTCCGAGCTGCTGCCGCCGGGAACCACGTGTCCTGAGTGCAGCGGGGAAGCGTTTATCAAAGAAACCGATATCCTGGATGTCTGGTTTGATTCAGGTGTGAGCCATGCAGCCGTGCTGGAAAAAACACCCGGCCTTGAAAGCCCCTGCGACCTGTACCTTGAGGGCAGCGACCAGCACCGGGGCTGGTTCCAGAGCTCACTGCTGACCGCTGTGGGCACACGCGGTCGGGCCCCCTATCGTTCTGTGCTCACGCACGGATTTGTCGTTGACGGCAAAGGCGAGAAGATGGCCAAGTCCAAAGGTAATGTTATCAGGCCCGAGGAGGTCATCAAACAGTACGGGGCCGAAATACTCCGACTGTGGGTTGCCTCTGAGAACTATCAGGAAGACATGCGCATATCACCGGATATCCTCAAAAGGCTTTCCGAGGCCTACCGCAAAATCAGGAACACGTTCCGGTTCATGCTGGGTAATCTTTCTGATTTTGACCCGGCCGCAGATGCTGTGGCGTACACGGAGCTGGAGGAGATTGATCAGTGGGCCCTGTACCGTTTGAACCTGCTGGTAAAACGGACCCTGCATGCCTATGAGTCTTATGAGTTTCACACGATTTATCACAGCATGCTTAACTTTTGCATCAATGATATGAGCGCTGTGTATCTGGATATTTTAAAAGACCGGCTCTATTGTTCGGCCCGGCAGGAACCGTTGCGCAAAAAAGCCCAGACCGTACTGCACCTGACCCTTGAAGCACTCATAAAACTGCTGGCCCCCATACTCTCCTTTACCGCCGAGGAGGCCTGGCAATCAGTGCCCGGACGCGGCAGTGCAAGTATTCACACGGAAACGTTCCCGGCAGTAAACCGGCAATATGAAAATAAAGCGATTGCAGAAAAATGGGATATTCTTTTAAAAACCCGTGACAGTGTTTTGAAAGAACTTGAAGAAGCCCGCAGCAAAAAAGAGATCGGCAACTCCCTTGAAGCTGCCGTTGTGATTGAAGCCCCCCCCAAACTCTATGATTTTCTGCAGGAGTATCTTCAGGAACTGGCAGACATCTTCATTGTCTCCCGGGTAGAACTCAAGCCCGGCAATACCTCAGGTGACTTTGCACGTGAAAGACTCGTTGAAGATATTACCGTGACAATTGCCAGGGTGGATGGACAAAAATGTCAGCGCTGCTGGAAATACTATCCGGATAACGGGCAAGCAGGTTCAGAAGATACATGTCCGCGCTGCAGACAGGCTTTGAAATCATATGACACAAACAGTTAGAAAAAAATACGCTACTGTTGCACTGGTTGCACTTCTGGTTACCGCCCTTGATCAAATTACAAAGGTTATTATCTGCCAGATGCTGCCCCTGCATGCCCGCATCGAGGTTGTGCAGAATTATTTCAATATCATTCATATAAGAAATGCAGGTGTGGCCTTTGGACTGTTCAAGGGTTTCGGCAGTCAGTATAAAGCCCTTTCCTTAATTCTGGTAGTAGCTGTTACGCTTTTTTTATTCGGCTTTCTCATCGCTCAGATGAAAAAAGAACCGTGGCTGCAGACAATCGGTCTTGCTCTCATCCTGGGGGGGGCCATCGGAAACCTGATAGACCGCTTCCGTTTGGGTGAGGTTGTTGATTTCCTAGACGTTCACTGGCGCAACCTCTATCACTGGCCCGCATTTAATGTTGCCGACTCGGCAATCACCGTGGGTATTATACTTGTTATCATATGCGAACTGTTCGTACACAAACACCGCAGGCAGACCGACATAAAAAAAGAGTAAAACAGCTTTAGGCATTTTAGGCACTTCAGCACACTTTAGGCACTTTCGGGAGATACTGCATCTTTTAAAAATGTATTGACCCCGGAAAAGTACAATCTTTAACACAACAGGCATACACATGCATCCTATCCTCATTGAGCTTGGTCAATTCTCCGTAAAAACCTATGGTTTTTTTATTGCTATCGGGTTTCTTGCAGGCATCAGTCTTGCACTGAAAGAGGCCAAGCGCCTCAACTATGACCATCAGTTTATCCTTGATATTGCTTTTTATATGATCCTTGGTGCTATAGTGGGTTCACGGCTCTTTTATGTTGCCACTCACCTAAGCTACTACCGTACAAACCCGCTTGATGTATTTAAAGTATGGCAGGGCGGCCTCACTTTCTTTGGAGGATTTATCCTGGCCATGCTTATCAGCATATGGATGATTAAAAAACGGAATCTGAGCATATGGAAGACCTGTGATATTTTTGCCCCGTCACTTGCCATCGGTGTCATGTTCGGCAGGATCGGCTGTTTTTTTGCCGGCTGCTGCTATGGTACCCACTGTGAACTGCCTTGGGCCGTAACATTTACCAACCCTCACAGCCTGGCACAGCTTAATGTGGCCCTGCATCCAACGCAGCTCTATTCGGCTGCCGGGGCATGTATTACCTTTCTGGTTCTGTATGGGCTCAGGAAAAAAAAATCATTTGACGGTCAGCTAACGCTGCTGTGGATTCTGCTCTATTCAGGATTCAGATCAATTGTTGAGCTGTTTCGAGGTGATGTACGCGGAGATTTGCTGTTTGAAAAGTTTCCGGCTTCGCAGGTCCTGGCCTGGGCACTGATTGCATTCGCCCTTGTCATGCTGTTCGTCTTAAAGGCAAAATCGAAAAAATCATAAAGCATGGAAAAACAATCCGGCGTCAAATTAAAGTGAGGTACATAGTATGGCTACGTATATAGGTGTTATAAGTAAAAATAAACATGGTGAATATTGCGTGTCGTTTCCGGATTTTCCGGGCTGTATAACTGCTGGCAAAACAATAGAAGCAGCCAAACAATCGGCAACTGAAGCACTCAACTTTCATGTCGAAGGGATGCTTGAGGATGGAGAAAAAATCCCCGTATCATCAAGCCTCCAAAAAATTTCCTCGTCTGCTTCTTATAAAAAATCTTTTGCATTTGTACAGATTGACGTTAAAGATGCAAAACCTAAAACAGTTAGAGTAAATATCACCGTTCCTGAAAATACTCTTCACCATATTGATAATGCCGCAAAAAAAATCGGCATGTCCCGATCTGCTTTCCTTATCCATGCCGCACAAAATGCTGCCCGATCACGCTAAAAGAATTTTTCACCTACTGCTATGGAGACGTTCGGGGGGACCTGCTGTTTGAAAAGTTTCCGGCTTCGCAGGTCCTGGCCTGGGTGCTGGTTGTCTTTGCCCTTGTCATGATGTTTATCTTAAAGGCAAAGTCTAAAAAAACATAACTGCTTACAATTCTTAAAACCCTCATTTTTTATCTGAAACTGCCCTGCTAAAGCCAAAAAACAGGCTGGTTTTTGCATTTTATTACGCTATTTCAGACACTTCCCCGGGTCCGACCCCGAGCCTTTCCAAAAAGTTCCCTATCTCCAGTCACCAACCATTTCAAAAGCAGCCCAGTAGTAGGGATGTTTATAGTCAGGCATATTCTTTAAGGTAATTTGAGCTTGTCTTAGAGCCTCAGGCTTACTCATTCCTTTTTCCTGCCAGTTCTCATAAAAATGCTTCATAAGTATAGAGGTTGACCGGTCATCCACATTCCACAAGGTAGCAAGAATGGAGGGAGTGCCAGCATAGATAAACCCCCTGGATAATCCCACTAAATCATCTCCTCCCTGTATCTTACTAAGCGCTGTTTCACAGGCACTCAACGTCACCAGATTGGCATTTTCAAGATTCATCCCAAAGATCTCATGTACCTGAAGATACCCGTCATTATCCTTATCTTTGGCTAGCAATAATCCTGATTGTAAGGGCTGTCTCTCATTAAATTCACCATGACAGGCAAAATGGATCACATCAGGATCTGTTGATTTCTCTTTAGCTATGCCCTCTGTAGCTTTGTCTTTGGAATACACCTCTTTATTAGAAAAGAGCTTTGCTATATTATTGACTTCTATCTCAGAAAATCCAAGGGGCACATAGTCTGTTACAGGATTGGCAAAGGCAAGCAGCTTCTTCTGGTTAGGATTTCTCTTCTTTACCACGTATTCGATAACACTAGATGCTGGAAGTATTGATAGATTATATTTATCTATTAGACAGTTATTACCATCGGTTAGAGCTGCAAAGGGTACTTTGTGTAATACACCATGAGGAACGATTATGAGATTCTCTGTCTTTATATCCCTTACAACGGGAGCAATAATGAGGTTATAGAAGTCATAGGCAGCCTTGTAAAACTTCTTCCTGTTCAGCTCTCGCTCTTGTTTGCCTGTCTCTATCTTGTAGGTCTCATCACTTGTCAGAGTGATGACAGGAGTTGGTCTCCTGGAGTTATTTGATATATTTGGAATAAGCCAGTCGTCTACCGCTTCTTGTAGATCCTTTGATGAGGTGTCGTTCTTTCCTCTTTCTATCTCATAGGCATTAATATCATCTTTAGTTACAAGCCAGGCATAGGTCTTCTTTTGAGTGGTATAATATTCAAGAACTGTCACATTTTCATCCAACTTCGACTGAACCTCCTCTACAGAAACAGGACTCACACTGATGAGAGAGGCAATCTCTTTATTCTTGAGCTTTACCTCCTTTATGAATCGCTCATAGGCTGACTTTGTCCCTTCAAGCTCCCTTTCAAGATCTTCCTGTTCTCCCTTCGGAGCTTTGTCTCCTAACTCCTTAAGTATGGAAATTCTTTTATTCAGTGCCAATAGATTTTGCTGAAACTCACGATCTTTTACTAAGGTTTCTTTATCCTGAGGGCTTCTTCCTTTTAAACCTCTGGTTGCAAGCATCTCCAGGAACATCCTTGACTTTGCCCGCTCAGCATAAGAAAATGCTGCCTTTTCATAGCCTGATGCACCCTCTTTTATCAATACCCTTACCATTCCCTCATAGGGCTCCAAACGGGAAAACCCCATTACCTTTCCGGCGAGAAAAGTCTCTCGGTCCGCGCCTTGCAAGGTTAACCTCTGTTTTTCGATGAGATCAATCGCTTTTTGATAATACTCTCTGGATTTGCTATAGTTCTTGATTCCCTCAAAAGAGAAGCCTAAGCCGGTGTAGTTAGCAAGCAGGAGAGTTAAGTTATTTGATTCCTCGCATACAACTCGACTTAATGAAAACTGTTTTCTTGCGTTTGAGTATTCTTTTTTCAAGAGATAGTACATTCCCAGGCGAAAAGGCGAACCTGAGTTTTCTAAAAGCTCATATGCTTTTTTGAATTTTCCCTGCTTCAAATAGACATCTGCAATATTTACTTTAACCTGAGTAATGTGGGGTGCGATTCCCACCTCTTGCTTGAGTTGTAACGCCTTTTGATAATATTCCAAAGCCTCATCATAGTTACCACGATTGTAGTAGAGTGCACCAATGTTATTAAGTATATCAGCTTCAGCTTTTTTATTTTTATATCTTATGTCTCTTCTTAGCGGTGCGATTTTTGGATGATGTCGGAAAGCGGCCTATTAAAAAACTACGGCCCGCCTCCTGTTAACGGTTGAGACAGCCAGTATTCAATACGCTGTTTGCGCTGGGCTGTCAATTTTTGTTTTCTCTCGGCAATGATACGTTCCGCCTGACCAGTGTGTTTTTGAGCCGGCGTCACATAGCCGATTCGTGAATGATAGTGTTCGTTGTTATACCATGGGAAGTATCTTCCAAAATATCCCTGCACTACAGATTCTTCATCGTATGGAAACCAACCTGGGTATACCGGGGCGGTCTTTACGGTTCCCAAAAGCGACTCAACAAAGGGATTGTCATTGGGGGTCCGGGGGCGGCTGAATGTCTGCGTCAAGCCCATATCCCGAAACATCTGTTTTACCTCTTTGGCCTTCATCTGTGAACCTCTGTCATTGACTACCACCGGCATCTGATTCTGCGGGACATCAAGCACGTTTTCTGCCAGTATCGCATCATCTATCAATCTCAGCGCTTCCTCACAGGCCAGAGAACGACTCACCCGCCACGCAATCACTTTCCGGCTCCATTCATCAACTATCACATATAAATACCAGAATACCCGCAGCACATCCGTCTTCAGATAACTCAGATCCCAGCACCAGCACTGGTTCGGACCCGTCAGTTCTTCAGGCCGATTCGGCTTCCCTCCTGCCCCTGACCTTCGGCGTCCCGTCCGGTCATCTCCAAGCCCGCTGTCCTGTAATATCAGCCTCACTCTGGAGGCCGACATGAAAAACAATCCCCCTTCGGCCCCTTTTAATGCCAGCATCTGAAACGAATAATCCACCGTTTCTTCTTGTCCGGCAAAGGCCATCAGTGCCTGCCGCTCTGTCGGCATGATGGCGTGTAGGGGCTTTTTAGGCCCCGGCTTCCGGTAAACCATAGTGCCGGTTTGCTTCAGCCGGGCTTCCCACCGCTCAATCCTGCGAACATGGACCTGCAAAAATTCGCAGGTCTGATATTTTGCAATCCCGGATGCTTTGGCATATGCCACCACACCCACGATCTCCTGTCGCACCTCAAGGGGCAACCGCCTCTCAGGAAACGGCCCCTCTATTCCAAGTTCACTTTTTTTTCAGGGCCGTGAAAATCACGCTCAACTCTGCCAGCGCCTTTTCTTTCTCGGCAAGTTCCTTTTTGACCTGCTCAAAATCTTCTACAGGTACGCTGGTTACCTTTTTTCTGCCCGGCTTGCTTATGCGCAGCCGGTCCAGCGCACCCTCCTTCACATCCCGTCTGATGTTTTGCAAATCTGAGGAATACAGCCTATGCTTTCTCAGAATCTCCCCAATCTGCGCCCCGGGCTTTTCACATCCCTGGTAAATCTCCCATTTCTCTTCTGCCGATAGCTTACGCTTTTGTTTCTTGCCATTGCCTGCACCCATGTAGTATCCTCCAAGGCTATGGAAACGGGTGGTTTTTGACAGCGGCCCACAACCCCATGCATCGGCAAGAGATAATCGATTACAGGCCATTCTGAGGGCCTTGTTTTTCGATTCAGCCGGTAGTTATGGCCGCCAGCCAGGGAAAACTCCGTTCCGCTACGCTCCACGGAGTTTTCCCTGGCTGTTGCCTGTATCTATAACCTTGTAGTTTTTTAAAGTCCAGATTTTCCGACATCAATTCATAATCGCGGGGATATCACCACCAGATATTTGAATGTCACTCTTATATAAAAAATAAGAGCTATAATCGAAAGTTGTGTATGAACGGATAGGTGGTGTATCCTCTCCGGGTTAAAACATGACCAAACATTAAAACCCGGAAGAGAAAGGATA
>JANQFE010000102.1 GCA_028278025.1 Thermodesulfobacteriota bacterium
TTAGCCATTGTATAATCTCCTTTCATTATCCGAGAATTATACAATGTGTAAACGATGTGGCCAGACATAAAGTGTAAACGATGTAGTGAAACTCGCCAGGTAAAAAGTAGTTTTTTAACTCCTTGTCTTTTTAACCTGTTTGCCTATTCCCCAGGTTGCTATGGAAATTTCACCGAAGCTTTCAGCAAAAATTGCCCAGCTTCCCACAAGCCCCGGTGTATACCTTATGAAGGATAGCCGGGGTTCTGTTATTTATGTAGGCAAAGCAAAATCTCTTAGAAGCAGAGTGCGCTTCTACTTTCAACGTCTTCAGGATCTCAGTCATAAAACCAGGCTGATGGTTTCAAAAATAACCGACCTGGAAACCATTGTAACAAAAACAGAAAAAGATGCCCTCATACTTGAAAACAGTCTGATTAAAAAAAGCCTCCCGCGCTTTAATGTGCAATTCCGGGATGACAAAGAACATCCCTATCTGAAGCTGTCTATAAAAGAACCCTATCCAAACCTTACCATTATCCGTAAGCCCCAAAAAGACGGCTCCATGTATTTTGGTCCCTTTGCATCTGCACAGGCTGTACGTGAAACAGTAAAAGTCATTCATAAAATTTTTCCCTTACGAAAATGCAGCGGCAAAAAACTAAAAAAAGACCGCCCCTGTGTGTACTATCAGTTGGGACAATGTCCGGCACCGTGCTGCTGTCAGGTGCCGCCGGAGCAATATAACCGGACTGTCAAAGACGTGCAGCTTTTCCTGCAGGGCCGTGGCAGCGACATTATTGCAGGCCTGAAAAAAAGCATGCAGCATGAATCAGATAAGCTTAACTATGAACTTGCAGCCCGGATACGAGACCGGATTACAGCTATTGAAAAAACTCTTGAACGGCAGTCGGTTGTATGTCTTGATTTTGCTGACCGGGATGTATTTTCTTTTTACCGCGAAGGCTCCCATATGGGTATTACGGTGCTGTTTGTGCGAAGCGGACGGATGACCGGCAGCCGGAACTTCTTCCTGAAAAATCTGCAGCTCACGGATGAAGAGGTCATTTCTTCCTTTATTGCCCAATACTATCATCAGGGTGAGTTTATTCCCCGTGAGATTCTTACACCTTTGCCGTTAGAAGATAAAGTGCTTTTAGAAGACTGGCTGCGAGAGAAAAAGGAGCAGCGGGTGATAATTACGTTTTCGCAGCGTGGTGCTAAAAAGAACCTTGTTCAAATGGCAGCCCAGAATGCCCGCATCATGTTTGACAGGACCCAAGCAAAAGAGAAAGACACTGAGGCCATATTGCAGGAACTGCAAAAACGTTTACACCTGAAGAATTACCCTGCCAGAATTGCCTGTTGTGATATTTCCAATATTATGGGTACCTCCGCAGTAGGTTCCCTGGTCATGTTTGAAGACGGCCGTCCCTTCAAACCGGGCTATAGACGCTACCGCATAAAAACCGTGCATCAGCCCAATGATTACGCCATGATGTATGAAGTGCTCGGTAGATTCCTTGCCCCCCAAAAGCGTGAAACACATCGTCCCGACCTAATAATGGTGGATGGCGGCAAAGGGCAGCTGGGTGTACTGATAGCAGCTTTAAGGGAACACGGACATTCCGGCATTGATGCCATTGCCCTGGCTAAGGCGCAAAAATCTGAAAAAAGTGCCAAAAAGGCCGAAGAAAAAGTTTTTCTTCCTCACAGAAAAAATCCCGTGTTGTTTCCCGGAAACTCACAGGCATTTTTTCTCCTGCAGCGGGTGCGCGATGAGGCCCACCGCTTCGCCATCTCTTACCACAAGCATCTGAAGAAAAAAAATGATTTTACCTCACCATTGGAAAGCATTGCAGGAATTGGTGTTCGAACAGCACACGCCGTTCTCAAACATTTCGGCAGTCTTGATAAAGCCCGGGAAGCAACACTGGCTCAGATACAGGAAGTGCCAACAGTTACCCTAAAAAGGGCTGAGATGCTCTATCGATTCTTTCATCCCGAACAGCAAATATAGAATATGATCCATTACTGTTTGTTAAAAATTCAGGATCTTCTTTTTTCCGGTCTGCCCATAACAAGGTTATAGTATGATTTGGCCTGAAGCAGGATCATGGAAGTAGAGGATTCCAGCTCTTTGATAATCTCCTGTTTTATGTAAAGCGAGGAAACTTTTTCAAACTGTTCAAGGCGCACTGTCACAAAGGAAAGATAATCAAGCATCTTGGAGACAATAACTTCCTTGGTCTGATCAATCTCGGCAGCCTGAATATTTTTCACAATCTCTTCAAGTGCATCCAAAGGCTGTTCGCCAGACGCTACAGCAAGCGAGGCCTCTAAATCTATGCCTTCACTGTGCTCATCAAGGACAACCTGGTGGATGCGCTGCAGCTTTTTTAAATATGCCGAAATCTCTTCAACTCTTCTATGTATGCTGACAAGCTTTCCAGAATCACTGAAATCTTCCGTCCGGAAGGTTAAAAATATTTGTTTAATGTTCGCAAGAGGCTTGTATACATTTATTAAAACATCACGTGCAATAGCTTGAATAGCTTCAACCACTTTTTGCTGAATAACCCGTTCGGGGATACGGTATGTTTTCTTTTTACTCTTACTGGCTGACTGTTTTTTTATCTTGAAAAGCATCTTATGCAGGGCGGCAAGATCTCCCAGTCTTTGCGGTTCCTCAACAGGGATAGCAGCGTTCAACTCGCGCAGAATCATAAAAATATTTACCCGGGGGAAAATAATAAGCAGCCGCAGGTTCGGGTCGATTCTCTTGCTGCTCATAAGGAAAAAGGCCAGCTGTACATATTCATTAAAAAGAAGTTTTAAGAAGGCCAGCTCGGTATTGGAAAAATCCTTTACCTGCAGTTTAGCTGTTGAACGCAGCTTTGCCATCATGGAGGGTTCATCAATGTCAAGCTCAAAACCTTTGTGGGCAATAAAGTTGCGTGGCTGGGTAGGTGCATCAATTTTTAGAATCCCTGTGCGGATTGCATCATGTCCTTCCGGCTGTGCCAGAATATTGCATCTTAAAGTATGCGTCCCCAGAAGCGGCACATAGTTTGTCTGGTCACTTCCCAGGGGAAGGCTGATAAAACTTGCTTCTTTCTGGGTAGCCATAAATATGTGGAAGGTTACACCACGTTCTTTGGCCACCAAGGCCTCGGTTTCATGTATATTTTGGATGAGGGCCTCGGCTGTTTCATCAGCTGTAGTCAGGCTTGCCACCGTTACCAGGTCTTCCAGCAAACGCCGATCTTTTCTAATGGGGTAGAACTCCTTATCCAGCCCAAAGGCTACACTAAAGCCCAGTTCAAGGGATTGGAGCCGCTGAAGAATGAATTTGCGCTCGCCGATTTCCTTTACTCGGTGTACAAAGACATCCAAAATGTTTCCTATGATTGCCTCATGATTCTTGAGCAGCTTACCTGTTTTCTGATCGGTAGCCATGGTCAGAATCAGGCCCCGCATCATCTCATTCACGGTAGCTTCCGGCGAACCGCACTTCATGCGTCCTTTATTCGTAAAAATAACTTTAATTCTTTTTCCTTTGAACTCTGCATCAACATATTCCGCAAAGTTTTCATTAAAGTAAGATTTGTCTTTACACCAGAGGTCTGTTATTTCACGGACGATGGCTCTTTCTATTTGAAACAATTTCCTTTTAGGTGTCTTCGAATTTTTGATTTGGGCTAAATTCATGGCAGCACTTTATAAAATTCAGCGAAGGGATGCACCTCCGCAGTATTGCAGAGGCATCCCGGTGTTTAATGTGAAGCGTGTCGAAGATTACGCTTCTTGCGGGGCCGCTTTTCAACAGATCCCGTTGTAATAACGGTGCAAAGCAGGCGTGCGCGGCATATTCCGGTTAAAAAAGGGGCTTTTACAAATTCTAATTAATTATAAACGAATTATCCTCTTTAGGAGAAACAAGAATATAAAAATTATAACTATTAGCAGGGAATGTCAACAGTGGATAACATCCAGATGCCCTGCCATATGCAAATAAGGGGGTCTCCTTAGCAATAAATCTTTTTCGGCAAAAATTGTTTCACTTTTGTGGATAATATCTGAAATTTTAGAAAAGATAGGAAAGATAGGGTATTAGAGAAATGGTGCCGGTGGAGAGACTCCCCGCAATGATATGCGGGACAGGCTGCCTCTCACAAGGGCGCGTGGGCCGGGGGATTTTGAGGCCCAAACCGGCGTTATTGGCAGGTCCTTGATATTCGGTCTGATTTTCCTATTTATTTGAAATTAGTGGCGTAATTTGATTTATATGTAGTTGAGTTTATTACATCTGGTTCAGTCCTGTTGACTTTAGTTTTTAGCACACCGACCGGCGTGCTACTAAGCGATCAGCATTTCATGAAGGATACTTTTCAACTGCCTGATATAGTCAGGATCAAGAACACCGACCTTTTTAACGAGACGCTGCTTATCGATGGTTCGTATCTGGTCCGGGGCAATTGCTCCTTTCTTCCTTTTGAAAACAATATTGACCCGCCAGGGATATTCCCTGGGGGAGGTTGTCATGGGTGCAACCTGTACGGTCCGGAGATGTTTGTTCATTTCGTCCGGGGAAATAACAACGCAAGGCCGCGTTTTCTTTATCTCCGAGCCGATTGCCGGTTCAAGATTAACAAGATAAATATCGTACTGTTTTACCTTCACCAGTCAAGCTCCGTGTCATCATCCAAAACATCAGGGATCAATAACTGATCATCAGCAAGCGCATGCATCTTTTTTGCCGCTAAGTCCCATCCTTCACGTGGTTTGCTTTTGAGTGGTTTCAGAATGATTGTATCGTCCTGAACAGTCAAGGCGATCCTGTCTTCCATATGACATTGGTTGAGGATTTTTTGAGGAATGCGAATACCCTTTGAGTTGCCAATTTGAACGAGCTTTGTTTCCATGTCGTGTCTCCCGATAAATGTAATTACAACTGTAATTATAGAATGCAGTCAACATCATGTCAAGGCGGGAGATAGCGGGTCTGGCGAGAAAGGTGCAACGGGGGAATAATAAAGGTGGTGCCGGTGGAGAGACTCGAACTCTCAAGGGCGCAAGGCCCGGGGGATTTTGAGACAGAATTGCAAATTCTGAATTTCTTGTGGATTTATAACACCATGTAGTAACAGGGCCTTTCAGAAGTATTTTTGATTCTGTTAGGCCCTGTTAGTATGTAGTTTGATTCTCAAGGTTACAAAACAGTTACATTTTCTTACCAATCGAGAGATAAGTTTCTTTCAGTGCGTTTAAAAGTAAAAAGTTCATGATGGGTTTTAATATCTGTAGGATAGAACTCAAGACCACCTCTGGGTATTGGTTTTATTATATAGCTAGATAATCTGCCTAGTAATAATAAATCAATAGGTTCGTCATAATCCTTATCGCACCTGAAAATTAATTCACCTATTTTTGTTTTATTAGCAGAGTATAAATCATATAAAGAAATCTCATTCATCCATAACCATCTATGACCCCTCAGGCTTTTTTGTATAAAGTCAAACTCAGGTTGTGTATATTCGATTGTTTCTGAATTGCTATCCAGGGGTTGAATCCTCAACCTTTTTAAATGGTTGAGATAATGTCGCCTCTCTATAAGCATAGTTCTAATTACTGGGTATCTATTTCTATCTTGTTGTCTTTTTAACTCTTTTATCCATCCATCATCTACGTCTGGTCGTTTTGAAAAGAAGTCTATAGAAACATGTAAAATTTTAGAAGCAAACCTTTGTATGGTTACAGGTGAACTCTTTACTTTTCTTGGAAAAACACCTATTCCATAATAAGCTCTAAATTCAGGATCCAACCTTGGAACAGTAAGTCTATCCATTGATTTGGTTGCAAAATTATAATACATACCAAAATTATCATCATGAAAAATAAAATGATCCACCCAAGAAGAGCTAGGATGATAATTTGCATCTTTAAAATACCTGTAATAGAATTTTGCTTCTGGATGCCAAATGTCTGTATTAAGCGTATGCCCGATGATTGGCACAACATGAAGCGTTGGTACTGTTTGTTGTTCTTCTCGTTTAGTCGTAAAAGCGAACATCGCTGGAAACCCAGATTCTATTACAGCATACAGAAAATCATGATAATCCATGATAAGATGACTAAAAAAATCCTGTGTTATTATTTTTAAGCCATACTCAGTTAAAACTGTCTCCACATCACTAAGGTCTAATCCTTCCTTCAAATCATAATTGGTAGGATCAAGATGTTTGTCCTCGCTATAATTGCCGTATTCAAGAATTTTATTTACATGGTCTATTCCTAATTTTTTATTGATCGTCTCATTATCAATATTTTGTTCTTGTCCCCTTAGATTATTAAGAACCATCCTAAGTGCTGCATGGGCACAAACATTAGTTAATCCATTTTGTTGACAATAGAAGCTTCCATATATTTTTAATTTTTTCTCACCTACAGATGCCAAAAAATCTTTTGCAGTATGAATATATTGATTCATTGTATTCAGCGGAGAAAATTTTTCCTTATAAATAGTCGGGGTTCTAATAACTGACTGCGGAATATAAGAACGATATTCCCCATTAGGAAGCTTAACATTTAATATAACAACATAGCCTAAGAAGTTTTCGTCATAACCATCTTTGATTTCATCAACAGTTGTAATCGACTTATTAAAAAAACTTATTCGCCATATTTCAGCTTCTTTAATTTTACCCCGACACCGTTTGCCTATAGCTTCTATTTCTTCTTTTATCTTGCCATTACACATCAGCTTTTCAGAAAAAAATGTCTCCACTTTCATTTTTCTCATCAAAGAACAAACACGATGCAGTGGATTTTCTCCACCATCTTGCCGCCAATACTGTTGAATAAATTCACGAAAAAAAGAATATGGACGTCTGCAATTTTGAGGATGGATGTCTTGTGATGTGCAGTCTGTTGTCATAATGCCCCCCAAAAAACAAGAGGCAAAAAAACTAAAAATGCTTTTTTACCTCTTGTTGTTTAAACAATTTATTTTAAAGAAAAAACTTACAACTCAATAGCACCTCCCAAAGTAATATTGCGCTCAGATGAGGCTTTTTCCCATGCTTTAATTCTGGTAATTTCTTTCTTTTGTTCCTTGGTTAATTTAAAAATTGTCCGTGGTGCCCTGAAAGAAGCTTTTAAACTTTTTTTACCTCCCTTTGCTATCTTCACGGCTTTTGTCCTCCTCTCTGGCTGTTATGTGTAGCCCACAAAACGTATAAAATCAAATAAAATGGTGCATACTATTTTATAGATATACACCTATAGAGTCAAATTTTATTTTCATCATTCATACTAATCGGAAAAAAGAATAGAAAACTTGATATCAATATAGCATATATATGGAATTTTTCAACTAATTTTTATAAATATATGGAATTTTTATATAACTCCCTTCAATCCTAATCCTTGCCATCGTCTCTTTTTTTATCCCATGCTCTTATTTCAATTTCTAACACACTTTTGAGAAATGGACAAAAATTTTTTCAGCCTTAAAAAAATTATTGACATTAGTAGCAAAATAATTATAACTACTACTTATAAGACGCTGAAAGGTTTTCCATGGCTTATTTCAAGGAAAAAACATTTGAGAGTAAAAGGATTAAATCCCTATTGTGGCTGTTCATTTATGAAAAATATGACGATTATTTAGAACCGCAGCGAAAGGGTACTCCTAAGGGTGAGCCAATCGGGTTATCAAAAAACAAATACTCTGCCAGCCTTTGGATGCTTGCAAAATATAAATTTCGTGAAATTGCTGATAAACACAACGTTTCACTTAAGCTTGTTACAAAATGGAGCGCAGAGCCTCTTTTTAAAAGCGCAGTTGCCAATCATTGTGAAGAATTTTGCCACAGATTTATTGATCACACTAAATCCTTATATGTTGATTTTATAAAAGACAAAACATCAAACGATCGAGAAAAGTTTTTTGTTGAATGGAGAGAAGCTTTTGACAGCTTAGCAGAAGTCAGTGTAAAACGTGTCTTGCCTGTTCTTTCCGAGATTTTACAAAAAAAAATCAGGTCGGCCAAGAATGAGTTAGAAACAGAAGCATTAAAAGAAATTAAGCACATCGTAGAAAAGAAGGAAAGTCGACAATTGGCAGCAGAAACATCAATACTGTTTGATGAAATAGGCAAAGCAACTGCCATGTTATCTTCGGGCAAAAGAATGTCTGGAAAGGATAAAAAGCTTATTGTAGACACACTGGAAAAAGTATCAGAGGTTTTGGAAAAAACCATTAAACATATTTAGTAATTTTTTTATTAATATAGGTAGTAAAAATATATTATATACTACTTAAATAAAGGGCAAAAAACATGAGACTTTCAAAGACATTAATTGCTGCTATTAAACTTGACAACCGGAAAGATTACTTAATTGCTCACGAGGCCGGATTGCACCCTTCGACACTGTCCAGGATGTTAAATGGCGGTGAAAAAATTAAGCCAAGAGACGAAAGGGTTTTGAGACTAAGTAGGGTTTTGGGCATTTGTGAAGATTCGTTGTTTGAGGGTGAACATGCAGAACAAACATCCTATTGAGAAAAGATTATACACCATCCCTGAAGCTGCTATACCTGAGCGTGTAGCGATGCAGATTTCAGGACACAAGACACGGAGCATATTTGACCGCTACAAAATCGTGAGCCCAGATGACCTGAAGCAGACTGCATTTAAGCAGGAAATTTATTTAAATAGCCTCACGGTTACAAAAACGGTTACAATCCAGAAAAGTGGTGTAAGTGGTAGGAGTAGAGGACAAGCATTGCGTGTCATAACCACTGGCAAAAACTTGCAAAAAACTGGTGCCGGTGGAGAGACTCGAACTCTCAAGGGCGCAAGGCCCGGGGGATTTTGAGTCCCCTGCGTCTACCAGTTCCACCACACCGGCACTTGAGCTAACTGTTTATTTGGACTTGGTTTTTCACATTATGCGACAAACCAAGATTGTTGTCAAGCAGATCAAAAAAAAGGCAAAACAAAAGGCTTTTCACCTTTTTTACTAATCACGATTTTTCTTGCTGGCGGATTTTTTTCTGTTCACGAATCACCTGACCCGCCATAGCTTCAGCGACGGCGGACGAATTACCAATCACGATTTTTTATAATGCTGCCCTTCCGGGTGAACCTTCTCAATTAAAGAAAGCTCAAACACATCATCCTGCGAGAGATCTCCCTCCAGATAACCCATCTGCTGCAGGACGGGTATGAACCTCATGGTGGCATCGATATACTCAGGGGGGACCGATGCACAGTACCGCGGAGAAATTGCGAAGACCTCCCGAATAAAGTCAGTACCAACAATCTTGACAGCATGTGCAACCACTTTAGAAGCCTCATGCGGTTTTTCACGTATAAAATTACAGGCCTGTTCATGAATAGATAAAAACTGCTCCAGCAGGTTTGGGCGGCCCAGCATGTCCTTGCGCACCACGATTCCATAACTCGGATTGAAGGGCCACAGAAGCGCCGGTGGAATAATAATGCTGTGGTCATACCATTTTGACGCCAGCACGGCCAGGGGCGGGGTGCCGACCGCCCCGCAGATTTCACCCTCATTGATGGCTTCCGGGATAAGGTCAGCCCAGGGGTAGTTTGCAACCTCAGTCTGGACAAGTCCGTAAGTCTCTATAAGATGGCGGATAAGCACATCATGGATTGACCCCCTGGCAGGAGAGCCCAGCCGGCTGCCTTCAAACTGCTTGAGCACGGCCGGTATATCCTGATCAGTCACTGCTGCGGCAACCCCCTGCCGGGCAATCATGACGGTTCCTTCAACATGACCGCCGCCGATACATTTCAGGGGAATATCTTTGCCGATAGCGATCATTGCCGGCGGAAGACCGATATAGCCGATATCAATTATACCGGCCCCAAAAGCTTCTACCATGGCCGGTCCTGTGCCGAAAAGCTGCCACTGGCTCGCCGCGCCGGTATACTTCTCAACCCACCCCAGCTCTTTAATAATGTGGGCGGTGTGATACATGGTGGAAAGGTATCCAATGCGCAGCGTGTCCATGGTCCTCCTTTGAAGTATCTGCCGAAGAGCGCTAAAAAAACCTCCTGGCTAATCGGCTATTGGCTATTGGCTAATTTATCTTTCATTTCAGCAACAAATTCTTGGGTAAGTTTTTTATCAATCAGTGCTGAGGGATTCACCAGCGACTTTTCAAAATGGAACAGTGCTTTTTCATAAGCTTTCTTATATCTGAATATTATTCCCAGGTTATAGTGGGCCAGTGAAAAAGAGGGTTCGAGCTGCAGTGTTTTTTCATATTCTGTTTGAGCCTGTTGATAGTTGCCCAAACGCAGGTAGACTGTTGCCACGTTGTATTGGGCATCCCTGAGCTCGGGATCAAGCTTAAGGGCCTTTTTAAAGAGCTTAAGAGCCTTCTTTTCCTTGTTCTTGCTGATATAGATCTGCCCAAGCAGATTATGTGCTTCTGCTATGTTTGGATTAAGTGCAATAGAGCCCTTCAAAAACTCCTCTGACTTGGCATACTCTTTCATGTAATAATAGGTAAGGGCAATATTGTAGAATAAATACGGATTCTGGGGAGTTATATCAAGGGCTTTATCATACTGGGCCAGTGCTTTTCTATATTTGCCTTTCTGTTGCAGCATATTACCCTTGGTAATAAATGCACCGGCAGTCTTGTTTTTTTTTGCCAACACCGGCGCAAGGACTTCCCGGGCCTTTTCGGTTTGACCGGCATTCAGATACAGCCCGCTCAGCAATGTGCGGACTTCATCCATCTGCGGCTTGAGCTTTAATGCTGTCTCATACTCCTGAATGGCCTCTTCGTTTTTTTGCTGAGACCGATAGAGGTTGGCAAGATTAAAATGGGGCTCGGCGTAATCCTTTTCAATGGCAATGGCGCGTTCATAGTTTTCAATAGCCCGATCATAATCCTTTGTTGAAAAATAGACGATCCCCAGATTATTGTAGCCCTTAGCAGACTCAGGCATAATGCTTAAGTACTTTTCAAAATACTGTTTGGCTGAATCATACTCGTTCATTTTAAGATAGCAATACCCTGTATTAAGCATTGCATTGATATTGTTCGGATGCGCCCGCAGCGATTCTTGGTATTCTTCCAGGGCCTTATGATATCTACCCTGCATGGTATAATTACGGGCCAGCAGGGCCGGTATGTTAAAGTTCCACATGGAAAAAATTTTGGCCTGCTGCAAGAGTTCATTAGACTCTTTTGCTCGTCCCTTATCTCCGTAGGCCAGGGCTGTTACAAAATATTTGTCAGACAATACAATTTTGCGCAGGAAGTAAACCGAAGAGCATAGAAACAGGATCAGGATAAGTGCCAGCCCTATGCGAACACCGACCTGCAGGCCATACCCGGACAGGCTGAAACTCTTTGGCCTGATAGTACTGTAGAGAAATCCTATAAAACCAAAACAGATAAAAATATAGACCGGCGGCATGGCTCGTTCTACCGGAAAGCTGAAAAAGGCTATGATTAAAAATGCAACGACACTAAGCAAAATGAAAAGAACCCGCGCCTTATTGCGTTCGTTTGCCTGAAGGTATACTCGCACGCACAGAAAAATAAAGACGGCAAACATAGATGCATAGGCACCAAACCCAAAAACTCCCAGTTCTACCCACATCTGCAAATGGTCATTATGCACCCGGTTTACCTGTTTGGCTTCACTAAATGTCCAGTCCACCTCAACCGCGCGGTGGTAGAGCGGATAGATAAGTTTAAAGTTATTAAGGCCGACCCCCAGCCAGATATTGTCCTTGGTCATTTCCCATGTGTTTTTCCACCAGAACGTACGCAGCTGGGCCGTAGAACCTTCTTTAAGGCTGCCCATGGAGGCCAGCCGCTCTGTCAGCGTACCGTCATCAATATGCAGTTCTTTTTTAAGGGGTGACACCCAGAACAGCGACAGAAAAACAACAATACAAATCCCTATATAACCAAACTTTTTTTTACCGAGGGTTGCTTTAATCTTTCCGGCAAAGGGTTGTTTAAATGAAAAAAATATTAAGACCAGGGAAACCGCCAGCACGGCAATCCAGGCCGAGCGTGTTTTAGTATAGTACAGGAAGAGCAGGGTAACGGCGAGTATTACGCTGCTCAAAAATTTTATGATTCTCTGCTTATACATGAAAAAAGATCCGACGATAAAAGGAAACCCGATAGCCAGCATATGGGCCGCCATGTTCTTATTGGAAAACGTGCTGGCCGGCGGGGTAAGCTGTGGTATCCAGGTGATGTTCCACAGTTTTTGTAAAATGCCGATGACAGAAACAAAAAAAACACTCAGGGCGCTGATTAAAAAGAACCGGTCGATGGTATAAGCTCTTTTTAGCGTGTTGGTAATGTAAAAATAAAAAATAATGCAGGCTGCCCAGTGCAGCAGTGAAAGCGTTGCCGTATACCGGTTTACGGCCTGCAGGAGAGAAAGCCAGCAAAAGCCGTAAAAAAGCAGGACCGGAATATCAAGGGGGGTGCGCTTCCAGGTCAGAGGTACACTTCCTTTAAAACACACAATCGCAGCAAGGGCCAGCAGGGCAATGCCCCACTGCAGCACTGCCATCTTGGGATTATTATCAAACTCCCCCCCCATACATAAAAAAACAAGCGGGGCCACACCAATCAGAATCAGGAACCCAAATTCCAAAATATTATCCCGAAACATTCCCTTGCCGGACTCAGCCGTCTCCGTTTGCCGGACGGCCTGTGTCTGGTGCTTATCTTTTACAGCTTTTTTCTTCTTTTCCCTTTTTCCCATACTCACGTAATCCTTCAACAAGAATACAGCAGCTCGGCATACACAGCCCGGGTTGCCTTTACCATCCTTTCGGCTGAAAAAACTTTTTGGCATTTTCTGCGTGCATTCTGCCCCAGACTCCGGCGTAGAGTCTCATCAGATGAAAGTCTGATAATGGCCCTGGCCAGACTGCTGCTATCACGGGGAGGAACCAGACAGCCGTTTATCCCGTCTTCAATAAGCTCCGGTAAAGCACTTACCTTGGTGGCAATAATGGGTTTACCCATTGCCATTGCCTCAAGCACCGCAAGACCAAAACCTTCCCACAGTGACGGATGAATAAACACATCTAAGTTGCGCAGTACATTGTCAATATCTGTGCGAAAACCGGCAAACTGTACCACCCGGCTCAGGTTCTTATCCTGTACAAGCCTTTGTAGAGATGCCATCAGAGGTCCTTCCCCAACGATAAGCAACCGAATATCATCACGGGATGTGCAGGCCTCTGCAAAAGCCTCGATAAGGTATCGATGCCCTTTTTGTTCAACAAGGCGTGCCGTGATGCCGAACACCAGGTCCTGCCTGCTAAAGCCCCACTCACTACGGACTGATATACTTCCGCTAACCGGCTCGCTGGTATCCAGCCCGTAATACACTGTAGTACTTTTTTCAGGGGGAACATGTTCAACCTCCGTGACAAACTGCCTGATCCAGTTTGATATGGTAATAATGTGAGAGACTCTTTTGTTCAGAAAAATATTAAGTCTTCGTACAATCCGGTTTCTTCTGAACTCATCATCATTATGTTTTGTGGATACTATGGGGCGCATACCTGCCAGCCGCGCCGCAAGTATCCCGTACAGGTCACCGTGGATGAGATGGGTATGTACAAGTCCGGGTTTAAGCTTCTGCAGGAGACTATATATTTTTATAAAGCAGGCGGGATCAATGTCAAAGCGGATGGGGAGGGTATAGACACGCACACCACGCGTTCTGAGCTCATCACAATATGCATCTACCGGTTTGCCCGGTTCAGTCAAGATTATAAAAATGGTTTCATAATCGGTGGTAAGTGCCGGCAGCAGGCCCAGGAGATGTTTCTCCATTCCATGAATACCGGTTGCCTTGGCGATATGCACTATTTTGCTACGCATGTTTGGTTAAACCCGTACTGCTTTCTTGGTTAACAGCGCTTCATAAAGACTCTCTATTTTTATCATCATCTGCCAGACCGAAAATTCCTGCTCCACCAGGCTGCGTCCCCTGCCGGCCATGTCTCTGCGCAGGGAGGCATTCTCAAGAAGCCGCGCAACTTTTTTTGCCATAAGAGCAACATTATGAGGATCCGTAAGAAAACCGTTCTCACCATCTTTGATCACTTCACATACGCCGTCTACGGCATTGGCAACAACCGGCAGACCGGCTGCCAGGGCTTGGGGAATAACCCGCGGAAGCCCCTCCCACAGTGAAGTTAATATAAAAACATCCATACAGCCCAGAAGCGCTGCAACATCGCTGCGTAGGCCCGGCAGAAAAACATCGTTTGTCAAATGCAGTTGCCGGATAAGGTTTTCGGTTTCAGCACGCAGCGGGCCATCCCCTACAAAAATAAACTGGGCCGGGGGGTGAATCTTTTTTACCGCAGCTGCAACTCTAACAAAATCCAAAGGGTTTTTCTGCCGGGAGAGCCGTCCGACAGTCCCCACTACCGGGGCCTCAGGGTTTATACCCAGCTGCTGTTTAAGCGCCCGGATATCCTTACCCGGATCGGTGAAATCCTTAATATTTATGCAGCTGTGAATAGTGGTGTAGAGCTCTTTTGTGCCGATTCTGTCCTGATTACCCTTTTGTTCATTAAGGTATGAAACAACAATGAGCTTGTCACTAATGCGGGCTGATATTCTTTCCAGAAAGGTAAACAGGGCTCTTTTTATAAAACTGCGCTGTACGTTGTGTCCCCAGCCATGAACCGTATGGATGATCACGGGAACGCCAGCGATCTTTGCGGCCCATCGACCCAGTATGCCTGCTTTTGAACTGTGGGTATGCACAATATGGGCTTTATGAGTCCTGAATATATGTACCATTTTTCTCAGGACGGCAAAATCTTTGGCGAGATGGGGTTCTCTGACAAGATCCGGCAGAATCGTGAGCGGAATCTGCCGTTTTTGTACCTCTGAGATGATTTCTCCCTCGGGCCCTGTTTGAGCTCCGGAAATGATCTGTGCCGCGTAACGCCGGGGATTTAAATAAGCACAGATTTCCATGGTGTTCTGTTGGGCACCACCAACAATAAGACGTGTAATTGGATGAAAAACGTTAACTTTTCCCATACTCTCGTTATTTGTACAAAAGCCTCATACCGTCATACCGCTAAACTGTGTTACGATACACCAACTTATTCAGTATGTCTATATAGAAACGATAGATACATAATGCACTAAAGACGTTCACATATAAAGCAAAATATATATTATTTAAAAATATAAAAAATTATTTTAAAAAAAATTATAAAATAAAATTTATTTAAAAATAATAGCAATATTTCTTAAAATACCCTTTAAAAACAGTCAAGTTTCTTACAAACGTGCCGATTATATAACATAATATTATATAAAAACACTAAAAACAGTTGCATGTGTGGTTAAAAAATGATGCATCTTAAAACTCTTTTCATCTGCCTGTCAACAACCGTCTTTGCCCTGCTATACTGCTTCGGTATGTGTGGCTTCTGCCAGGATTACCAGGATGCTGTCCCTGAAGACTCTTTCGGAGCCGTCTTGGCACGATACAGCCTGCTGGAAGATGACTTTACCGATATTCCTCACAGGCCGACCCGCTTTGAGTATATCAAAGAATCCCTGGAAGACATACGCTTGTACAGCAGGCCTGACGGCGATGAATTTGCAATCTTGAATCTGCATTACAAGGATGGTTCAATTTTTCTCAATAATGTTACCACAACGACCGGCCGTCTTAAAACACAACGGGGCTCATTGACTACCGGTAAAAACAGGTTTGTATATAAATTGTTTGCAAACAAATCAGAACCGATCTATGCAGACTCTTTTGAAATCCCGTTAACCCTTCATTATGATTTTTTAAACGAAGCAACCGGTGAGCTTGATGGGGGCGTTATTAACCGTACGGAGACAGATTTTATCCTTAAGATTCCTCTGGCTGACAAGGCGGCCCAAAAGATTATCTTCTTTCAACAGAACGGATCTGCAGGCCTTACAGACAGGCCGGCTGCCGGCCCTGCAGAGTATCAGCTTGACGGATCTGCCACAATTATCGGTGAAACTCTCTTTTAAACAGTATCAACTGGGATCATGATGTGCTGTAGCGGCAATATATACAAATCTGCTTTTATTGTTCTTGTGTTTTTCGGCCTGGTCTGTCTTCATGCAGGGGCCGCCGCTTATTATACTATTGAAAAAAAACTTGATCATGGACAGGACGCTTCACTCTATGTATGGGTAATTCTGGCAGAAGGCTATACCGAGGGTCAGGCCGAACAATTTCAGATCGATGCCGCAGGGCTGATCGATGCATTTATTTCTACCACGCCGTTTAAAGAATATAAATCCGCCCTAAGCATCTATACAATCTTTACACCCTCAGATGAATCAGGGGCCGACCATCCTTCAGAAGCTCACTATGTTGATACCGCCTTTGAGGCTACCTATGATACCTACGGGATCTCCCGGCTGCTGACCGTAAATGAAGAGAGGGCTTTTGAGGCTGCTGCACAGATCCCCTATTTCGATGTAGTCTTTGTGCTGGTCAATGATGAAGCGTACGGCGGCAGCGGGGGGGCCGTGATAGTGGTTTCAACCCACAAGTCAGCTCGCGACATTGCCCTGCATGAAGCCGGCCATGTGATCGGCAAACTGGCAGATGAATATGAAACACCCTATCCGGAATACCCGGAGGGAGACTGGGAACCCAATGTCACCTACCAGGACGCACGCGGTAATATACCGTGGCAGCACTGGATTGAAACGGACACGCCTGTGCCGACCCCTGAATATCTATCGGAAGCGGTAGGCTTATTTGAAGGGGCTCGGTATCAGCCTGAAGGTATTTACCGCTCCACACTCACCAGTAAAATGCGCAGTCTTAATCAGCCTTTTTTTGATGTGTGTTCGGAGGCCCTTATCCTGAATATCTATACTGTCGTGAACCCTATACAGAGATTTGGCCCTGAGGAAAGCGACATCCAGCTCACCGCCGGCACTGCTCTCACGTTATGGATAGAACCCCTCAACCTTGAGGCAAGCTCCTATGATGTTGTCTGGGAGATTGATGAAGAGGTCCTGGAAGACGAATCTAACATGCAGCTTACCCTGCTGCCTTCATCGGTTACACAGGGCCACCATGCTGTCAGTGCCTGGATAAGTGACGTTACCGATATGGTTAAAACCGACAGCCAGGACTTGCTTACTTCCCGGCAGACCTGGAATATTGTCAAGGATTTCTGCTCAGGAAAATTATCTGTCAGAGTTGTTGATGCCGAAACCGATCAACCTGTTGCCGATGCAACCGTTATTATTACGGATAACGACATTCAGCTGGAACCAAACCAAAAGGCTGTCCATGAACTTACCGATATCACTTGCGGCACCTATACCTTGCTGGCTGAAGCAGCTGATTTTGAGGATGGCGAACAAACTGTTTCTGTACAGGATGGTGCCGAAACAAGCCTTATAATTTCATTAACGGCTCTTGAGGGTTCCTATTATATAACCGGAAATGTTACCGGAGAAATAACTGAAGCGGTCTCTATTAAACTAACCGGTGCTGCCAAAAAGACCGTAAAGACCAATGCAGCCATGGCCTTTGTGCTGGGACCACTTAAAACCGGTCAGTATACACTGACCCCACAGGCAACCGGCTACCGGTTTTCTCCTTCTTCTCGAAACCTTACTATAGAAAACAGTAGTATCTCTGCGATAAATTTTAATGCCCGCAGAACCGCTCAGAAGTTTTTTATATCAGGCAGCATCCAGGGTGATATTAAACGGGAAATAACCATCGCGACTACCGGCACACAACAGGTCACAACCAAAACAGACTCTCAGGGTTATTTTAAACTTAAAGATCTGGCCCCGGGCACCTATGTTCTTAAACCGGATTATCCGGGAGTAACCTTTGAGCCGGTTCAGCAAAAAATCAAGGTGCCGGAAGAAAATGTGGAGGGGGTTTTGTTTGCTGCCCGTGAAACTGCCTGTGCTGCTACCGCAATACTGCCCCAACGCTCAAATCGCTTAAAAGAAATCAGGCGGCTGCGCGATACTGTTCTGCTGAAAAGCAAAAAAGGGCGCTCCTATATCCAGCGTTATTACAAGGCAAGCCCTGAAATAAGTGCTATTCTGCAAAGAAACAAAGAACTGAAAAGAACGGCCCTGCAGACCCTTTCGGCCTGTATGCCATCCATTAAGATGCTTCTAAATGGCCAGGCTGCGGAACTGCCGGATGAGGCCATGATTAAAATTGAAGCGTTTGCCGGCCGTCTATCCTCCCAGGCGTCTCCCCAGCTGCAAAAAGTTATAAAACAAACCTTAAAAGACCTCCGGCAGCCTAACACTCTGCAACAACTGATCCCTTAGCGTGTCACAAACGCCCCTTTAGTTTTTCAATAGCCCATGCTGCATGAGAACGAACAAGCGGATCTTCGTCACGTGCTGCAGTCTCCAGGCTGGGTAGCGCTTCCCTGCAGCCGGAATTACCCAGGGCCACGGCAATATTTCTTCGCAAGTACTGCCGCCCGCCTATGATAAAGCCGAACATCTTGGCGCCGTATTTCTCTTCATACTCATCATCCGTCATATTCATCAGGGGTATCAGATGGGGATAAATAACATCATCAGGCAGCTTGTCCTCTGCATTGACCATAAGGTTTTTGTTGTGAGGACACACATCGCTACATACCGTGCAGTTTCCGATCCTGACCCCTATTTGATCTCTAACCGCAAGCGGTATTTCTTTTTTCCAGTGGCACAGATAATAAATAATACATTTGTCTACCTGCGTAGTATAGGGCGTTGTCAGCGCACCGGTAGGACAGGCCTCTATGCAGTGCCGGCAGGTCCCGCACCCGCCCTGTGCCGGTTCATCAGGCTCCAGCGCTGCATCAGTAATGACCGTTGCTAGTGAAAACCAGCTACCGAGTTTTGTATCAATGACCAGTGTATTTTTACCATGAAAGCCGAGTCCGGCTTCCAGCGCCTTGATTTTCTGTGGAAATCCGGCGAAAGGAGTCTCTGACTTGAAGCCCTGTGATCCAAGATACTCTTTCACTAGGGCAAAATATGACATGGCCTTGTTAAGCACATTTTCATTAAGATAAAAATTTCCGATAGCACCCCGCGGCCCGTTATTATCGGTTGAGTCAGCAGAAGGGTAAATCCCGAAAAAGTTATTGATACCAAAAGAAATAACTGATTTGGCTCCGTCAACAAAATCCTCCGGGTCAAAAACATACTCATTGTCCATAGCGGGATTGGCCGATTTTAAAATTTTAAGCGTAGCCACAATCCGCTTTTTATCCTCATCCCGGAAGGGAGCTGCCGAGGCTATGCCGATAACCTGCGATCCGCAATTCTCCGCGATAAACGCTTTGACTTCCTGTGAAGTAAGCATATGACACCTCTCCTGGTTGTTTTCCTGCCCGCTTTTCTATTTGGCAAATATGTAAAAGTCTATAGTGCAGGGTGCCTTTTCTTTTGTTACTTTTCTGTGGAGCACGCAAAGAAAAGTAAGTTTATATATGATAATAGGCTTATCACGCATCAACGGCCCGTTTATTCTCCCCGAATCGCTCTATTCGGTTTAAGACCCTGGATTTTGAAATGTAACTAAGTCAGGTAATAGTCTCTTTACAAGCGCAGCAGCCGAAACAGATACGGTGCACCGATGGTTATCCAGAGCCCGATCAGGACAAACTGTATACATCCGGCTGCCGAATAAAAAGCCGCCTGCCAGGCAAAATCTGTCCACCGCAGCAACATCAAAAGCATCACCATGATACCGATACCTACCAGGTATCGCAACAGACGGTTAACCCAGGGCCCCGTGGCCGTAAAAGGAAACCGGCGTCCTTTCAGGGCAGCACCCGTGCCTGCCCCTGCCAGCATACCCATGGTGCGCAGGGTAATACTGTTTGTGTAAATGAGTAAAAGCCCCAGCGACAGTGCCAGCGAAAGCAGGACCTGTACCCCCAGGGACTGCCGGGTTATCCAGTGCTCAATCCTCTGGCATAATACCATATAGGCATATAAAAACCCCAGGCCGACAGCCCACCCCCCCAACACATCGGTGGGAAAATGCACCCCCAGATAGACCCGCGAAAAACCAACCAGCACAATAATAGCTATGCTTAGCAGCCAGAACCAGCGCCTGTTAAGCCATAAGGCCAGACTGCCGAACAAAACCAGGGAACCCTGGGAATGACCACTGGGCAGCCCGTATCCTCCGGCAGTACCGATCCTGACAGCGGGATCCAGGTCGAAAGGCCGTGGCTGCATCAGCACATCCTTAAGCAGCATGTTACAAAAACCGGCGACATAACATACAACCATCACCCGCATGCCCAGCCGGAAGTCAACACACCACACAAACAGCGGCACGATAAACAATAGAAGCATCCCGCTTCCCAAATGGGTAATATTGTTGATAATAGTATTCAGAAGTGGACTCTGGAACTGCTGAACAGCATATATAACATCAAGCCCCCACTGCAATACAGCATCCATAACGTCCTCCTCGACCTTAAAATCACTCATGCCCTCTGTTTATAACCGGCCGGTATTATGAAAACCGCTTCACTGCTTCGGCCATGATACTTCCGACCGGCAGATGGTTGGGACAGCGGGCTTCTGCTTCTGTGAAATCAATATACGCAATTCTGCTCCTCACATCCCCGGGAATACCTGTAAACAGCTCACGGGCCCTATCGAACTCCCCATAATTAATGTCGTACATCACAGAGCGCATAACAGTGCTGACATAGGGCATCTGCGGCAGGGCGGCAGCACATATCTCTGTGCAGCCGCTGCAGTACTGATTGCACGTGGCTTGAGCAAACCCGTTCAAACACTCCCGGTCGGCCTTTGACAGCGTAGTCCTGTCAAGGGCTGCAGCCACATTGGAAATCAGGAGAGCATCATTGGGCATTTGGGAACAGATAGAGGCAATCCTCTCATCCTGCCACACTGCCTTCAGCCTGGCCTGGTGCTTGGTAAAGCCGCGCTGCATAAAGTGGGCTGTCAGTTTGCCGTCATCAGCACCATCGGGTTTCTGGCCCACCGCCTGGGCTTTCATGGCCACAATACCGATACCGGCTTTGTGGCAGGCCTCAACAGCAGCCTGCATCTGTGCATCCGGCATCAATCTGAAATTATATGAAGTCATGACAGCATCCACCCATCCCAGGTCGGCAGCCCGTTTCAGGCATTGAGTCATGTTTTCATGGGTGCTGAACCCAAACAGTTTAATTTTTCCTGACCGCTTGTTTTTTTCCGCCCAGCGTTTGACTGCATCAGTAAGTACGGCCGGATCACTCATCATATGAATAAAAAACAGATCAATATAATCGGTCTTTAACCGGTCAAGTGATTGTTCCAATTTCTGCTGCATCCATGCTTCGGAACCCTCTTTACACTTGCTTGCCAGAAAAAGCTTTGCACGTATTGTCGGATTGGTTTTTAAATAACTGCCGATTCCTTTTTCACTGTTGCCGTTAAGATAGCTGTCGGCCGTATCCCAATAGGTAACACCCCATTCAAGGGCCTTATGCAGCACTGACTGCTTGTGCAGGATATCAAAGTACCCACCCAGGCAGAGTATGGGTACCGTGACCCCGGTTTTGCCGAGTGCTCTGCGCGGTACCTGCGGCAATGCCGCTTTTCGGGTCTTGTCCCCGGCCAGCACACTGCCGGCAGGAACGAGCAGCGATGCTGCTCCTGTACTAAGCGTTGTCTTTAAAAACGTCCTTCTGCTTATTTCTCTTTTTTCTCCCATGATAATTCCCCTCATGTTTAAATGATACAGACTTTCAGTTATTCACATCCCCTGTCAAAACTGCTCGCTTGCAAGACGGTTTCTCAGGCTGTGCAGCTGCTTGGCAAGACCGGCAGGCGATGCACGCTCCAGGTCTTTTAAAAGGTTCGTCAGCCCTTGTTTAACTGTTTGAGAAGACTGCATCTTCTTTTCTGCAAGCAGGGCCTCGACCAGCGGCAGGCTCTTAAGCAGCAGGTCTCTACAGCGCGTTTTAAGCTCCGGATAGGTTGTAAGCACCTGCACTATATCATCGCCCAGGATATAATATTGTTTAATAACATACTGTCCAGGGCCAGAGCGGCTTAAAACCCGGTCACGAAACACCCTGAGACTGCAAAGAACGTCTTTATGCTGTGGCCGGTCAAGCAGCGCCTCGGCCAGGCAGGTGCCGTTATCACTGCCGGTCGGCTGCAGGATGCAGTCCTGCTGCACAGTCGTGCCGGCTGCAACGGTTACCGTGGGAGGTGCGGTCTGTATATATCCGGGATAGGTTACCTGCAGTGTATGCACCCCGGCCGGAACCAGCAGCAGATAATAGCCTTCAGAGGAAACACTGTTTGCACCGATTGTGGTGGAGACCGTTGCCCCGTCAATTAACTCCCCGGTCTCGGCATGCATAATACTGCCGCTGATAACACCGCTGCCGGCAGTGGTTGAGCTGAACAGTCCGCTTGCCGTACCGGCCAGAAGCGTGCTGGAAGGCAGCGATATTCTGGATTTTTTAGAAGGTTTTTCTTTATCCGCTGATACTGAGGCAGGCACAAAGCTGTTCATGGCATAGAGAATATAGTCCGATAGACCTACCTGGGTCAGGTATCCGGCTCCGTCAAGTGAGACAAAAACCCCGCCAAGGGGATTGAGGTCACGGGTATAGGCTACAGCCAGAGAGGCATACACAACGTCGCTGCTTTGACCGTCAACACTGATTTCAGACACGGCTGCATAATAGGGCAGGCCCCGTGATGCATACTGCCACCCGATACCGCCATCCACGCTCTTATAGATGCCTGAATAGCGTGTATCACTTCCGCCGCAGCCGGCGTACACGATATCAGGGTCTGTCGGTGAAATTGCAATAGAATTTACGACAACATCCTGCAGACCTGTTTCAGCCCAGGTTGATCCGGTATCCCGACTCACATACACTCTTCCAGGGACAACCGGAGCATAAAAATTTCCGGTCCCGGCGTACACAGTTTTAGAATCTGCCGGGTGGATGGTAACGGCATTAACCGGTACGGAAGTTGACAGGATTGTTTCCGGTACTGTTATCTCAAAATCATCTCTGTCGTCAAGCAGTTTAACCAACACCCCTTTCTGGCCGGAGCCATAAGCAAGTCCGGCAAAAACCGTGTCGGGATTGTCTGTAGAAAGTGCAATCGAGGTAATCCGAAACAGATCAGTATCAGGGGAGGGCTTCAGGTAACGCCAGGTGCTGCCGCTGTCGGTACTTTTACCCATGACATAATCATGGCCGGTATAGATAATATTTTCATCTTCCGGATGGAATGCAACCGCATAGGCTATATACTGTGTATTAATGTGCTGCCACTCTCGACCATCATCGGTCTTGTACACCCCGGATATAGTACCGCACAGTTTTTTTGTCGGATCTTTGTCAAACAGGGCTGTATCAAAAATAGTATTTGCCCGTATACCGTTGTTAATGCTATGCCACGTCCGGGCACCATCCTCTGTCGTGAACACCCCGTGGTTGACACCGCCAGCATACAGGCGCTCCGGCTTGTCAGGGTCTGCTTCAAGCAGCATAAGCTCTCCGGGGGCATCATAGACCTCATCCCAGGTCTGCCCGACATCGGCACTTTTTGCAATTCTCAGTGCCGTAGTGGCATTCTCCTCACCGGTATCTTCCAGCACAAAAGCATACAGAGTATCCGGTTCCCGGGGCGGCATAGTTAAGGCCCGGCAGCTGAAAAAAGATTCCGGCAGAGTGGTTTTTTGCCAGTCTGTTCTGGCAGTGCCGTCCGCCTTGTGAAAAATTCCGAAGTTGCCGCAGGCAAAAATATGCAGCGGATCTTCAGGGTGCAGTTCCAGTTCATCCAGGTACCGAAAGCTGTTGATGCTGCCATCCGGCCACTGCGCAGAAGTATATTCATACCACGTTGCCCCGCTGTTTTGGGAAACATACACACCGGCATCATCAATAGCGCCTGCCCAGGGGGCCGAAAGCGCCCAGATTTCCCCCGCCGTATGCAGGTTAACCGTAATGTCGATGATACCGTACCTGGTATAGTTTTTAACCTTGGACCAGGTAGCCCCGCCATCCGTTGTTTTAAAAACAGCACCAAGCCTGATGCTTGCACCAGTACCGCTTGTACCGACATAGACTGTATTGCCCGAGGGGTCGTGCGGATCAACCGCAACAGTAAAGTAGAGCCGGTAGCCGGTTAATCCGTGCACAATAAACTGTTTCCAGGTCTGCCCGTAATCATCACTGAAGCCGATATACTGGTTGGTTACAATCCATACATTGGCTGAATTGTTGGGATCAATGGCAATATCAAAGATAATCGTGTTTCTGAATCCGGGAATGGTCACCCAGGTCTTTCCGCGGTCGGTTGTCTTGAACAGCCCGTCACCCCCGTAGCCCCCGGCATACAGGGTGGCATTGTCGGCAGGATCGACAGCCAAAGAGACGATCTGGCCGCCGTACAACCCGACGTCCTGCCACAGGGGGTCCTCACCTGCAAAAACAGCTGAGGTTATCAGCAGGATACCTACAAAAAAGACTCTTAATACATAAAGATTTGGACATCGATTCATTGCACTTGCTTTCTGTAATAAATTTTGGGAAAGGTATAATAGTAGCTCAGGCAGGAAAATCTGTCAATAAAAGGCCTAGTACTAACCGACAATTAAAACTGTGGACCAGAGGTTGGATTCACACCTGTTTGGGCAGCAAGGGCAGTGCGAGCCTCAGCCTGAACTATACTAATAGTCGTTCCAGCGAGCATGTTGCCCACAGCAATCAAGCAGGTGCGAGTCCAGCTTACACTCAATTTTAATTGTCCAGAAGTACTAGCTTCGTAACACACTATTTAATGATGAGAAAAATAGTCCGGGGGCCCAGCAGCCTTTTCCCTTGACAAAGCAAAAAATAGGTATAAGAAGGATAATTACAAGGGCAATACGTGTAAGGGGAACTATTCATTTTACAAGCCTGGGAGTAAAAGGAGGCAGAAAGAGGAAGGGTGGCCAGGCTAACACAAGGCTGCCTGACTGCTCCCACGCTATAGTAATCAAAGTCAACCAAAACAAACAAGTTATCAACCATGGTATAGCGGATGTCTTGCTTTGTCCCCCCAACCGGGAGGCGGGGCAATGACACACCAATGCCCAGAGTGCTTTCTTCAGGAGGCCGTCCTGATTAATCGGGTATTTTCTCTGAAAATAATGGATAAGCGAACAGGCATCCGCTCACCATATTTTTATTCACGCACGTGTTGCTCAAACGTACCGTATGTTATATACCTTTATTATAACAAGCCCTATGGTTTCTAATTATTGCCGTCATAGACGGCCGGGAGGAAAGCCCATGAGAAACAGCACTACTGTTAAGATATGTTTTTTAACTGCGCTGCTGGCAGCCCTATCGCTATTTTTGGACAGTGACCGCAACAGCATGAATGTCTTTGCCGCTGCCTGGGAAGGAAACACAGTTGTCACCACCCCCTATGGGAATGTAGAGGGTTTTGAAGATAGTTTTGACACCTGGGTATGGAAGGCTGTCCCCTATGCTGCTCCGCCGGTTGGCCCGTTGCGCTGGCAGGCACCCCGGGATCCGGAACCCTGGTCAGAGACCAGACAGGAAACTGAATTTTGCAGTCAATGCCCGCAGTTTACTTCTGACTTTAACCAGAGTGATAACAACAGTCTCATAGCGGGTAATGAGGATTGTCTCTGCTTAAACATCTGGCGTCCCCGGTCTGCTGAAACAAACCTGCCGGTATACTTCTGGATCCATGGCGGCAGTAATGTTTCAGGTTCTGCTGATCCCTACCTAGGGGCCGCGCTTGCCGGTCAACACAACATGATAATCGTTACGATCAATTACCGGCTGGGCCCCTTTGGCTGGTTCACCCATCCGGCCCTGCGGGAAGGGCCGGATGCCCTCAACCGCTCCGGCAACTACGCCACCCTGGATATGATACAGGCGCTTGAATGGGTGCGTGATACTATTGACGGCTTTGGCGGCAACCCCGCCAATGTTACCATTGCCGGTGAGTCGGCCGGTGGTATTAATGTATTGTCTCTGATGATTTCACCACTTGCAGAGGGTCTTTTTCACCGGGCCATCGTACAAAGCGGCGGACTAGCGCCGGTATCACAGCAAGCCGGCGATGAATATGCCGATAGCGTGATTGAGTCACTCCTGGTCCTGGATGGAACACCTGCAGAGCAGGCCCAGAGTGTGCGCGAAAACATGAGCAATGCTGAAATCCGGGAGTATCTGAGATCAAAGAGTGCAGAAGAATTTTTTACGGCTATTGCCGGGATGAGCAATAACCCCAATGTCTTTAACGACGGTACGGTTATTCATGAGGAAGGCGCCGAGGCCCTTGACGATCCTGCAACGTATAATCAGGTTCCCCTTATTATCGGCAGTACCTCGGAAGAAGCCAAGCTGTTCATGTATCTGGCCGGCCTGCATGAACGCTTAAACAATGTAGTCTACCAAGGTTTTGCCAAGCGGAGCAGCCAGGCTGGAAGAATTTTTGGAATCGACAGCCTGGCTGAAAGGATAAGTGTTCATGCGGGCCAGCCGGGAGTATATTCCTACATTTTCCTCTACGGGCAATACCGCCGAGTTGGTTATAATGCCTGGCCCACCGACGAGGGACCCACAGACAGGATGAGCTGGGCTGTTGCGCTCGGAGCAGCGCATGCCCTGGATATTCCATTCTTTTTTAATATATTTGAATCGTTTTCCTTTTTTGGAGCTGAAGACTTTTTGTTCCGGGAAGATAACCGATTGGGGCGGCAGGCCCTTTCTGATGCTATAACGACATATACGGCCCAGTTTGCCCGTAGCGGCAACCCCAATACCGCGGAACTCCCCGAGTGGACTGAATGGACCGGCAGGAAAGGAGCCCCCAGATTTATGCTGCTGGATGCCAACGATACAGAGGCCCTGCTGGAAATGTCAACTGATAGCCGTTAAACGTGTTGCTGGTCGCAGAGAAATGGAGATCCCGACAAGGTCGGGGATTCTGGTCTCTGGATACTGGATAAAACAACAAAACCCGCCTCGTATACAAAGCGGGTTTTTGTCTACATACCCCGGTGCTATGGGGGTGTTGAAAAACACCCCTGCTAGGCCTATTTTGTTTTTAAAGGTCCCAGATCCTTAAGCATTGTTTCAATTCGTTTCGCCGGCGTTACCTCCTTGAGCGTAGCAATAAAAATGTCTTCTGTTACAGCGCCTTCTGCGTCGAGCCGGGTGCTCAGGTCTCTTAAGAGCTTCTTCCTTGCTATCGGCCGTACAAAAGCCGGTGCAGCTTTTATGGTTGCCTCAAACATGGCTTTACTGTTTTCCTTCCAGGTCAGGTCTTCTGGTTTCATGGTTTCTTTCCTCCTTCTGCTTTGTTTACGGTAGCAAAAAATCTATACCGCCCCGGTACAGCATACGGAGGCGCCCCCGATAGTTTTACCAGTAAAATATACAAAAATTGCATTCTATATATCAACACGAAATATCAAGACCATGTGCTAAAAAGTGAGTAATGAGCTAGAGCATTTCACAAAATAGTGTGGTGGCGATAAAGGAGATGTGTAAAAATGCTTATGGATTCCCGCTTCCGCGGGAATGACTTATTTTTTGTGTTTGCTTTATAATGTCATCCACGCGAAAGCGGGGATCCATTTTGTCTTCTGCAAAGTCTTTTCTCAGGAAAATCGGCTATGTTTTTCTGTGAAATGCTCTAGTATCCAGGACTTTTTTCTTGGAAAAAATGCAAAACTGGTATAAAAAAGTTACGATCAGGTAGCACAAAAAGGAGTCCTTGTAAAAAAGCAGCAAGAGTATCTGTTTTAGAAATTTTGGCTAGAGGTTAAAATGACTGCAGCCCTGCAACGCTGGAAAAAAAACTGGAGCTTACTGCCGGTATTATTTAATCACGATGAGATTGCTGACATCAAAGCACGCCTTAAAAAATTAAAGATTAAAAATATTGTTTACTGTTCTTTTGAGAACCGTCTGGCCAAAAGCGGCGGTCTGGCCGCGGTAACAACCCAGGTGCTTCCCTTTCTAAAGGAAACAAACAGTATCCCAAACGTTGCCTTAATTACCCCGTATTATTCCCGCATAAGCAATCAATCGGCCCTGCGGTCTACGGGTGTGCGGTTTTCTATTCCCTTCGGTAAAAAAAACGTCCCTGTTGAGATACTGGAATATCAGTGGAACTATACCCGCCCTCAAAAAGGCGGCCTGAAGGAATATTATATAAAAGCCGAAGGGTTTTTTAATTCACACAACAGGGTAAATGACCCCTATATTTACTCGGAAAACGACCGTGATGCTAATGATGCCGCCATTTTAAAAAATGCTCTTTTTTACTGTAAAGCCGTGCCGCCGGCTTTACAAAAGCTGGGCATCGTTGACCATACTGTTCTGCACCTGCAGGACTGGCAGACAGCGCTGCTTTCCCTTACAGCCAAAGAGGCCATGCTGGGCGGCGTGCTGAACTCATGCGGCACCGTGCAGACCCTGCACAATTCCTTTGATGCTGCTGTGCCTTTTACTTTGCTGGCCCCCGTATGCAGCCCGCAGCGAATCAAAAAACTGCAATCCGTTTTTGCTGATCTACCGACTGTGTTGCAGCTTGGCTTACAGCTGACTGATGGACCCCTTAATACCGTGAGCAACAACTTTGCCGCAGAATTTACCGCGGATGTTCTGCAGACCCAGCATTTTGCGCCCCACCTGCAGGACATATTTACCAATAACGGGGTTTTTGGGGTAAACAACGGGATGTTTGTCGATTTCAGCGGCGAATTTGCTGCAAAAAAAAGCTTTACCCTAAACGAGATTAAACAGATTAAATTAAAAAAACGAAAAGCCCTGCTTCAGATTCTGGATGAGTATCGCCCCAAAGAACGCTTTGGAGAACTTACCTATCAGGGCAGGTCAATAACCACGCTGCCCGATAACATCCCCATCATTGTTATGAGCGGACGCCTTGATCCGGTACAAAAAGGATATGATATTTTGCTGCGTGTTATTGATCGCTTTAAAGCCGATGAACTTAAAGCCATCCTTACCCCGATGGCTATACGGCCTTCTGATCTCGATATATTTCGTAAAAGCACTAAAACCGGCAGCGGCAACCTTACGGTTTTTCCTGTTCGTATGCAAAAAGGGTTTCATGAATTACAGGTGGGCAGCACCTTTGGAATCATGCCTTCGATTTATGAACCGTTTGGGGCCGCTATTGAGTATATGGTCAACGGTACCGTAAATATTGCCCGTGCAACCGGCGGTCTTGTTGATCAAATAGATGCTGAAAAATGCGGCCTGCTGTATCGGGAAACAGATCGCAATTATGATCTCAAAAATATTAAACACTATGCAAACACCGGAGATACAGTATCAGAACGGGACACCAATGCCTGGGTCCAGGACATGGTTGATGAACTATATAAAACTCTGCAGAGCGCCATAGCGTTATACCGGAAACAGCCGAACGAATATTATAAAATGATCAACCGCGGTTTTGCGAAAGCGCGTAAATTCGGCTGGGATACAAATGCCAGACGCTATAACCGCCTCTTTCAAAAAGTTAATAAGGGGTTTTAATGTAAACTGCCTAACTTTTACCTTGAAAACAGCAAAAAAATAGTCTAATTTTTTAACTATTCTGAAACGTGATAAAAATCCCGCAAATCGGGGAGGCAAGGATTTCATGAACACAATAAACATGTACATAAGGGAGGAATATTATGAAACGATTGGTTTTAGCTCTTGCAGGTGCTTTCTGTGTTTTGCTGCTGCTGGCAGGCTGTGTCCCCCTCATAGGCTCAGGTAATATCATTACAGTAGAAAAAGACTTTGAGGATTTTACAGAAGTCCATGCCGCCTACGGCTGCACGCTCACCGTAACCCAGGCTGATACCTACAGCATTGCAATTCGCATTGATGATAACATAGAAGATTTTCTCATTGTTGAGAAGCAGGGCGATGCCCTGTTCATATCGCTTGACCCCCACTCCTGCTATACTGATATAACCTTTGAGGCAGACGTAACTATGCCTGATATAGAAGAGCTCAGAGTAAGCGGAGGCTCTGATGGAACCATTTCAGGGTTTGATTTTGACCATGGGATTGCACTCAATGCCAGCGGCGGTAGTGATGTCACCGGTTCCATAACTGCCGGTGATATTTCTTTTGCCATATTCGGGGGGAGCAGTGCCGCCCTGGAAGGTTCAGCGGAAATCCTGGACATAAACGTCAGCGGCGGCAGCACCCTTGACCTTGAAGACCTGCCTGCTGTGGATGCAGCGGTTGCAATCAGCGGCGGCAGTGATGCAACCATAACGGTGAGCGGTACCATAGAGGGTGCCGTCAGCGGCGGTTCAACCCTGTATTATTTTGGTGACCCCACATCAGTTGATGTAGCCGTCAGCGGCGGCTCAGAGATAATAGATAAGGATTAACCGGCTGCCGGGTTTTCGGGGGCGGTTATTATTTCACCCCCCGGCCTTATGAACTGAAAAGAGCTTCAGGCTCAACGCCGCTCTCCAGGTCGGAGTTGGTATAATCCGGCACAACCGTGGCGGCACTGCCCGGCTGCATCCACTCGGCGATGGCAGCATAAAGGCGTTCAACCGAGGTGAGCCCGTCAGTATCTGCACCGGGCTGGCCATACTTTTCTCTCTCGCCGGTAGGAAAAAGCTCCCCGTAGAGACCGCCCTTAACCTGCGGACCGATAAGAAACATCTGGTTGCCGCGCCCGTGATCGGTTCCCTGGTCACCGTTGGCTTCCAGCTGCCGGCCGAACTCTCCGGCAATAAGCACGACCATATTGTTGTAGTCTGCCGGCAGAGTTGACTGTAAAATGCTGAAAACAGTATCCAGCCCCTGGTCCGTACCGAAGATGTCTGCCAGCTTGGGCTCTATCATGGTTGCCTGGTTACGGTGGCTGTCCCAGCCGCCGTACTCCAATGATCCGATTCTGAAGTTGAGAATATCGGAGAGCACATAACTGTCGAACACGTTGCGCAGCTGCTCACCAAAGTAGGTACTGTTAAGGCGCTGGCTGCCTTCATAGAACGCCAGGATTTCTTCCGGAACAGGATAGTCTGCCAGGCGTTGGTTGACTACCTCGTCAAAAGCCCGGTATGCCGTATAGTGCTGAAAAAATTTATAGTATGATGAGCTTGTGCTGATCTCGTCCTGTTTAGCCTGATAGTAACTGCTGAGCGCCCGGGCCATCACCGCCCGGTTGTCACGCGCGGAGGGATCTTCCTTGAGCGACTCGGGATAGTACAGCCCCAGATTACGGGTGTCTCTGGCAGAGATAACCCGTTTATTATCGTGTGAACCGGCCAGATCCGGGTGCGGACCATTGCAGAACAGCCGCACCCGACTGGTCATGCTGACCACATTACCCTCCAGCACCGCGGCCAGCCTTCCGCCCCAGCCGTCGCGGCCGAAATCATTGTTTCCGGTTGTGAGATCGCCGCTTTCCAGCTTTAAGAGCGAATGGGAATGGTCCCGGTTTTTAGAGGCATAGATATTACTTATAACGGCAACATTGCCCGCTTCAAAAGCCTCTTTCAGCCAGCCGGCTTTATTCAGGATACCAAACGTCGTGCCCTGCCAGGTAACCGGGCTGTAGTCTGATTCCCAGCGGCTTTGCCAGGCCGCCGGGGCCCCGGCTATCTCATGTGATCTCCAGCGGTGGGACCAGTAGGTATATCCGTAGCTGGCACTATCATCGGAATAGGGAGGTACAATAAGATGTCTCATGTCAGGGCCCCCTTCAAGCACCAGATTTAAAAAGGTTTTGCGGCTGGACACGGTGGAGGCCCGCGCCGGCAGCGCCCGCCGGTACAGCCCCGAGCCCAGCAGCAGCGTGGTCATACAGACACTTTTTAGAAACTCTCTGCGGTTCATACTATAGCCCTTCCTGCGCAAAAACATAGGGGGTTGCTGCAATAAAACCGATTGCCAAACCTACCCTGAAATTTGCAGTTCTTCTTTTTTCACTATCTTCTGAGTCCAGGTTCATTCTGGTAAGTGCCAGATCCTGCATAAATTCCTGCAGCAGGGGGTCTGTCTCGATTTCCTGGGCGCTGTACACTGCCGCAGCGTTGCTTGCATCAACAAAGTACCCGAAGTCCGTACCGCTGGCCAGCAGGGCATATACCTGGGCCCGTTCCAGCATACCAAATTTTTTCAACCCATCGGCAGCAAACCGGTTCCACAGCCATTCTCCCACAGCCTGCACCCTGAAGCTGCCGTCTTCCGTCTGAGGTATGACTGCGGCCCAGTCCTTTTCCCACCGGTCATCCTGCTCGTGATGGCGTGCAAAAAACCAGAAACCGTCAATACTGCGGTTATAGGATTCTTTAAAAATGCTGGGTTCATCCGAGGCTTCCAAACCGGTTTGCTGACCGAACACATTATGGGTGGGCCTGAAAACCGCAACACCGTCATTGCGCAGATAATGCTCGGGATAATAGTAGCCTAAGTAACTTTCCCGGTTGGTGAGGGTCAGCAGGTTGGAGATAATAAGTTGTCGTTCAATACTGGGCCAGTACTTCACCCGGCTGGCATTATGAAATGTTGTGGAAACAGCATATTTGCGTATAAAGGTCAACAGGTCTTTTTCATCCAGGCCGGCCCACATGGCCCGGATCTGCCCCTTTTTATCATCATCCAGGTTGTCGTCTGCCAAGAACCGTACCAGCATAACCGGCAGGTTATCCAGGCTTTCCTGATGCTCAATAGCAAACTGGGACAGGTTTGAAATCTTCTCCAGGGCGTTCTCTCCCTCAATAGTCTCATACAGTATTTCCAAACTGCCCGGATAATGAAACTCTGTGCCGAAATCAACCTCGGGACTCAGATAATAATCCCCCCGCCAACCTTCGATCCGCTCAACGTTCATATCGGTCAGGGCTTTAGCGGTGCCCCGGATAGTGGTCATCTCGTGATAGCCGGGGTCATACTCACCCAAAATACCGAAAAAAAGCTGGTGGTATTCCCGGGCAAAATCTTCATTACCCTCAAACTTGCCGTCAACAAACCTGTTCTCCTGGTGATTATACTGCACGGCAATCGCGGCTGAGGCAGCCGCTGTTGTCAGCATGTCCTGGTACGGCCGGCGGTCTGCCAGCGACAACAGGATGTCGTCATAATACCGGAACAGCTGCTGGTTAAAAACACCGGCATCAAGGTTTGCCACCAGGTGATAGTTGGTCTCCATAAAACCGATCTTCTGCCTGACCGGATTAAGACCCCGCTTGCCTACGGCATGCAGCCAGGTTCTGGCCGGAGAATTGTGGGAGGCAGCTTCAAAACGCTCACGGTTTTTTCGCGGCATTTTATTGGCCGATCTTCTGGACGACCACAGCTGGCTCAGACCGGTTAAGGTACCGTCATGACGGCTCAAGCGGTCATAGCTGTCCGCCGGAGAAAGAAGCTGGTTGTTTGTATCAAGGGTGATCATCTGCACAATGGCACTGCCCGGATCCATATCCGCCCAGACCTGGATCTGTTCATCCGGGGCAAAACCGCCATAGGCAAACAGGTGCAAGACCTTGCGCACCGCCGTTTCATCCCACTGCTCATCTGAAACCATGCTGAAACTTTCATCCTCAACAATAGGCGGGTCCGACAGGGGACTGCCCTGCCCGCTTTCACAGAGCAGCACCAATCCCGTAAAACAGGATAAAAAAACTGAAACAAATCTGCTTGTTACTCTCATCACTCATTGCTCATTACTTATTACTTATTACTTATTTTACATTTATAGCTGTACCCATGGCATTTTGCAATATCACCGCAACCGAAAAAAGTCCTTTTGTCAGGATTTAACAAAACAAATGTTAATCAGTTAACATTATTTTAAAGGATACAGCCTGATATGCAGCTACTGAGAGTTACTGTTTCAGTATAAATAATTTTTTAGTTATATCCGGCAGTTACCGATAAAAACGGTATCTGATAAAAATATTTTAGGTGATGATTATGGATTTTCAACAGGTTGTAAAAACATTCTTTTTTGTGGCAGCTTGCGCATGTCTGTTCGGCCCGGCTGCAGGAGCCCAGACACCCACCGTCAGCTCTTCCCCGGTTATCATCTCCCAAGGGACAACCTATTCGGACATGTATCCCGCAGCTGCCTATAACTCTGCAACGGATGAATACCTGGTAGTATGGGAGTCAACTTCATCTTCCGGTAATGCAATCCGGGGATCGATTATAAAAAGTGACGGTACCGTATCAAAGAGTGAATTTACTATTGTAAGCAGCACCGATGCACTTAACTGGCCGCACGTTGCTTACAGCGAACAACAGGACCGCTTTCTGGTCGTTTATTATAAACTGGTTAATAGTATGGCTAATGTTCAAGGCGTCAGCGTGTCAGGCCGCGGAACAGCGGGGACCCCTTTTGACATCCAGGCTACAACTGATGACGAGGCGTTTCTGGCAATTGCCTACAACAGCACTGATGATGAATTCCTGGTTGCCTGGACCCGCATCGGAAGCAAGGGGGAGGGTCGAAGTGACATTTACAGCCGCAGGGTTGTTGCCAGTGATTTGTCCTTGAAAAGTGTTGTAACCATTGCCTCCGGCTGGGGCCCGGGCGGCGACAGCACAAACCGTATTTTACCACGCATCGCCTATAACGCAGCCAGAAATGAATACATGGTTGTATACCTGTACGGCAATTCTTCAGCCAGGGATGTACACGGTAAAATAGTTGCTGCAGACCTGTCCGGCACCAGTGCCGTTACAGAGCTGACCTTAAACAAAAACCTGATTTCCAGCTATTCGCCAATCCCTTATATAGCCGCCGGAGAGGACGAATACCTGGTAGCCTGGGATACTATTGACTGGTCAAAAGGCACTAAAAATACTCTTTCGCGGCGCGTAAACGGCGACGGAACCTTTGCCGCCGGCAGTCCGGTAACACTTGTTGAAGACTGCGCAATGTTTGCTGTGGGTTTTGTACCGGGCAAAGGGTATGTCCTTACATTTTTTTGCAGTAGTAAAAGCACCGACACGTACGGGGGATACATTCCTATCGGCAGTGACAGCCTGTCCGGGGGCGAATTTGCTATTGGTTCCATGACTGAGACAAAACACTGGCCCAACATGACCTGTTCTTCCGGCGGATGCCTGGAAGTGCACGCTTACGATCCAATCGGCGCACTGGACTGGGACATACTGGGCTGGTTTATCTCCTTTAATAATACATCTACGACCACAACCACAACAGGTTCCGGCACGACCACCACTACCGTTTCCGGCGGCAACACGGCCCCCACGGCGGCCTTTGCAATAAACCCGACCGTGGGTGACACTTCGATCGATTTCACCATGGAGCCTTTCACAAGCTCTGATGCTGAGGACCCCATCGCCGCCCTGACTGTGCGGGTTGACTGGGAAACCAACGGCACCTGGGATGA
>JANQFE010000103.1 GCA_028278025.1 Thermodesulfobacteriota bacterium
AAACACAAAGCTTCCCTGTACATCCCAGTAGTCGCGTGCGACGAAACGACGTCAGGGGTGCCGTCAGTGCCTTCAGCTCTCTACTCTACCTATATTTCCGGTATGAATTGACCAATATCACCTGCTATAAAAAGTCGTTGCTGACTTCGATTTTGCCTCCCGATCATTTTAACTCCTGAGAAATATTTGCCTTTTAGACTGCATTATACTATACCCTCTCTCAAAGTGCAGACTTTTTCAACACCCCCAGTGTCCCTATATTCTTTAGCATTTTATATAAGATGCTAAAAAATTTGACTTAAGTAATAATTGCTGTATAATAACTAATATTAATCTAACAAATTTATTACAGATCCCCACAGCAATATAATTATAAAAATAAGGAGGAAAAAATGGTGAAGAAAATAATACCAACTTTATCAATGAAAAAGATCTGTGTTCTATTAATGGGAATTTTTTTATTTGTTGCTGTATTTGCATACACGACGCCAGTCAGTCTAGCATCGGGAAGCTGGGTCGTGGAGGGTTCAGTACCGACAACGAGAACCCTGTATGGTATATGGGGGTCGGATGCAAATTCGATTTTTGTCGTTGGTTGGGAAGAGACTGTACTGCACTTTGACGGGGTAAGCTGGTCGGGAAGTGAGGGAAGCACGTACAACGCATTTTTCTCAATCTGGGGTGCTTCATCCGATATGGTCATCGCTGTAGGGGTTTATTATGAAGAAGAATGTGACCCGGAAATGTGCTGGCCGATATTTTACGACTTTGCAAAGCAGTACAATGGCACTTCGTGGTCGCCTATAACCATAAAACAGGATGGTAATGCTTTGCACAATTCCATCTGGGGCAGCTCAGAAAACGATATTTTTGTTGTCGGTGGCGGTATCTTTCACTACAATGGCCTAGTATGGTCTGAAATGCCTTACACTATTACGGAACTAGATGCCGTGTGGGGCACCTCAGGAGATGATGTGTTTGCTGCCGGGTCCTTCGGAAAGATCATTCACTATGGCGGAAGCTCATGGTCTCTCATGAACACGGGCACCACAAAAAATCTTTGTGGAATCTGGGGAAGCGCTAGTGATAATGTTTTTGCCGTGGGCGTTTCTGGAACGGTCCTACATTACGACGGCGACACATGGGTCCCAATGGACAGCAACACGACAGACACCCTGCGGGGTGTGTGGGGAAGCTCCGGAGAAAATGTGTTTGCGGTCGGAGATGGCGGCACGATAATACACTATGACGGCACTGTATGGACGCCAATGGACAGCAACACGACAGACACCCTGCGGGGTGTGTGGGGAAGCTCCGGAGAAAATGTGTTTGCAGTCGGAGATGGTGGCACAATTGTGCACTACATGGTACCAACCCTTGTAGAGCTTTCTTCATTCACTATCGTACCCAGACATGCTCAGGTAGTTCTCATATGGACGACTGAAGCAGAAATCGATAACGCTGGATTTAATGTCTACCGGGCAGATATAGAGGAAGGAGAATACGTTAAGATCAACGAAGACTTAATCCAATCTCTTGGTACTCCTCTTGAAGGTGCTGATTATGATTTTGTTGATGATGGAGTACAGAACCGCAAAACGTACTGGTATAAGCTTGAGGATGTTGATATTAATGGTGTGTCAACTGTGCATGGACCAGTATCTGCTACACCCAGGATGATATATGGAGACTAAAGGCTAAAAGGTTAAGAGGACACAAGACAAAGGGAAAACCCGGGACGCTTCCCGTATTGTTTTGTTGCTGAAATTATATTGTAACTATTAATTTTATGATTACTAAGTTCAGTAGGTTTTCCTTCAACCCGGCCACTCCTTTTTCTGCGCCCCTATTTATATAAAAAGTTTATCCTTTGTTCAAGGAAATTATTATTATTGTTGATGGGTTCGCACCCCTCCTACATCTAAATCAAACAGCATTATTGAAAACCAGGGACACTGGGGCTGTTGCCCCCCCCTCTGCTGCGTTGAGCTCATCATTCGTCACTGCGACGTACGCAAAACTACGCCTCATTCCTTATGATTTTGCGCACCTTGCATGTGGACATTTTTGAACAGCCCCAAGTATATTACTTTTTCAACACCCCCACACTTCCCATATTATTTCGTTGCTGAAATTATATCGTACCTATTAATTCTATGATTACTGCGTTCAGATGGGGATTCCTGCAACCCGGCCGCTCCTTTTCCCGTGCCCCTATTTTCATACCAGGTCTGGAGAATTCTAGATGATTTGCATTTGATAACTATATAAAAAGTTTATGCTTTGTTCAAGGAAATTATTATTGATGGGTCGGCATCCATCCTGCATCGTAACGGTTATAGAAAAAAGTGAAATGTTTTCATGCTTTAAGACTGTTTGCGGAGATTCCCCCTTAAATTTTTTTAAAGGATGTTCCAGAAGGCCCGTATGAGGGGATTATTCATTCGGCGCTTTTGGGTGCAGATGCCGACCCGGTAGGGCAGAATCTCCGGCCTGACATCCAGCACTTCAACATCTCTGAGCATATTTGTTTCAAAAACAAGCTGGGGGACAATTCCCAGACCAAACCCAAGATTTACCAGGGCCAGGATTGATTCATTGCCGGTAACCTGGGCATAAATATAGGGAGTGATCTTTTTTGATCGAAACCAGGTATCTATTCTGGTACGGGCCATGCCTTTTGCAGCAACAATTAAGGGGACTTCTTCCCAGGGAATATTTTTTGTGCGCACTTTGTCCTGGAACGGCCAGGGGATGGTCGGTCCCACAAAGCGCAGATATATCTCAGTGATTGGTTGAAAAGCCAGGCGGGCCGGAATTTTGTCCGGCATGGCGGCAACAGCAAAATCGGCTTCACCTGCAGTGACTTTTTGAATGGCGCTCTGGCTGTCCCCGGTCAGCAGTTTAATATTTACCTGGGGATAGGATTTGCGGAATTGAACCAGAATGTCCGGCAGGACTCCGTAGCTGGCGGTTATGGTACAGCACATGCTGATTTCACCCCGTAGAACAGTAGCTTTGCTGGCAAGGGTGTCTTGAAACGTCTCCCACCGGGCTAAGGCATCTTTGGCATAATGCTGAAATGCAAGGCCGGCGTCGGTGAGCTGGACCGAGCGGTTGTCGCGTTCGAAAAGCTGCTTGCCCACTGTTGCTTCAAACCGTTGTATAACCCTGCTCAAGGTTGACGGGCTCATATTACAGGCCTTACTGGTTTTACCATAGTGCAGGGTCTCTGACAGGTGTACAAAAGCTTTTAAGTATTCGTACTCCATATAAAAAACTCCTTTATTGCAAAAATTGAAATATAGTAGTGCAAATATATCACTTTACAAAAGACTTGATCAAGTACTATATTTTCACTATACAATAATAGATTCCCTATAATTATTTCGTATAGGTACACAGCTATGGCAATGACGATTGTTGAGAAAATTCTTGCCCAGCACGCGGGGCTGGAAAGTGTGCGCCCGGGCCAGCTTATTGAGGCACGGGTTGACCGCATACTGGCCAATGATATAACTGCTCCCATTGCGATCAGGCAGTTTCGCGAGGCCGGTGCTCACAAGGTGTTTGACCGTGATCGTATTATTCTTGTTCCGGATCACTTTGCACCCAATAAAGACCTGGCTTCTGCCGAACAGTGTAAAATACTGAGGGATTTTGCCCGGGAGCACAACATAACGCACTATTTTGAAGTGGGCCGCATGGGTATTGAGCATGCCCTGCTGCCTGAACTGGGACTGGTGCTCCCGGGAGAGATTATCATAGGGGCAGACAGTCATACCTGTACCCATGGTGCCCTTGGTGCATTTGCTACCGGTGTAGGCAGTACCGACGTGGCCGCAGCTATGATCACCGGAGAGCTGTGGTTTAAGGTTCCGGAAACCATACGGTTTGTCTATTCCGGCAGGCTGAAAAAATGGGTAAGCGGTAAAGATTTAATACTCCATACCATTGGTGATATCGGGGTGGATGGTGCCTTGTACAAAGCCATGGAATTCTGCGGTGACGCAATCGACGCACTTTCAATGGAAGGTCGCTTAACCATTGCTAATATGGCAATAGAAGCCGGCGGCAAATGCGGTGTGTTTAACCCGGATGAAAAAACTTTTGCATATCTTAAAGGGCGCACAAACAGCAGCTATGCGCCTGTATATAGTGATCCTGGTGCAGAATACTGCGAGGTAAAGCACTATGATGTTTCCGGCATAGAGCCCCAGGTATCATTTCCGCATTCACCTGCAAACACGCGCCCGGTAAGTCAGGCCGGTGATATTGCTATACAACAGGCCGTGATTGGTTCCTGTACAAACGGCAGAATAGAGGACCTGCGGATTGCGGCAGAAGTGCTGCAGGGTAGAAAGGCTGATCCGCAGGTCAGGCTTATAGTCATACCGGCTACCCAGGGAGTATATCAGCAGGCCTTGCAGGAAGGGCTGCTGGAGATATTCCTGCAGGCCGAGGCAGCAGTTAGTACCCCAACGTGCGGCCCTTGTCTGGGGGGGTATATGGGGATACTGGCAAAAGGGGAAAGCGCTATTGCAACGACAAACCGGAACTTTGTCGGCAGGATGGGGCATCCTGAAAGCAATGTCTATCTGGCAAATCCTGCTGTTGTGGCGGCCTCAGCCATCCTGGGCCGCATCTCATCACCGGAAGAACTATGACAGTAATGAGCAATAAGCAATGAGTAATGAGTAATGAGTAACGGGCAACGAGTGATAAAGGGAAGATGTATGAAACTCAAGGGAAAAATCTGGAAGTTTGGTGACAACATTAATACTGATGAAATAATACCGGCACGCTACCTCAACACATCAGATCCGGCTGAACTGGCAAAACACTGTATGGAGGATGCTGATCCCACTTTCCCGCAGAAGGTGCAAAATGGTGATATCATCGTGGCGGGATCTAACTTTGGCTGCGGGTCTTCACGGGAGCATGCTCCTATTGCTCTGAAAGCAGCCGGAATTGCCTGTGTTGTAGCGGGAAGTTTTGCCCGGATTTTTTTTCGCAATGCATTTAATATGGGCCTGCCCATACTGGAGTGTCCGGAGATTGGGGCCCATGTCGCCGAGGGTGATGTTGTCAGCATATCATTGGAGGACGGCACTATAACGGTTGCAAAGGATAACACGGTTCTGCAGGCCCAGCCCGTACCGGACTTCATGCAGGCACTATTGCAGGATGGCGGTTTGATGCATTATGTGAAAAAAAAGGCAAACCTGTAACGTGATAAACTATGTACCAACAGATATGAAAGGCTAACATAATGTATAAAATAGCTGTTATACCAGGAGACGGCACCGGCCAGGAGGTGGTCCATGAGGGCCTGAAAGTTTTAGAAGCAGTAGCATCAAAGCTCGACATAAAGCACGAGCTTGTTTTTTATGATCTGGGGGGAGAGCGCTATAAAAAAACCGGTGAGCTTCTGCCGGACAGTGTGGTTGAAGAATTAAAAAGATTTGATGCCATTTACCTTGGGGCTATCGGTCACCCCGATGTAAAGCCGGGGATTCTTGAAAAGGGCATCCTACTCAAGATGCGCTTTATGCTGGATCAGTATATAAATCTCAGGCCGGTTAAGCTTTTTGCAGGGGTTGAAACACCGCTTAAGGATAAAGGCCCTGAGGATATTGATTTTGTAGTTGTGCGTGAGAATACCGAGGGGCTTTATACAGGCTCGGGCGGATTTTTAAAGTACGGCACTGCAGATGAGATAGCCATCCAGGAGTCTATCAATACGCGCAAAGGGGTTGAGCGCTGCGTTCGGTATGCCTTTGACTATTGCAGCCAACGCCGGGAGCGTAAAAACCTGACTTTCTGTGGCAAGACCAATGTTTTAACCTATGCCCATGATCTGTGGCAGCGCACCTTCGATGAGATTGCCAAAGAATATCCGGAGGTTACTACTGATTATGCCAATGTAGATGCAATCTGTATGTGGATGGTGAAAAACCCCGAATGGTTTGATGTGATCGTTACTGATAACATGTTCGGCGATATTATAACCGACCTGGCGGCCATGATTCAGGGCGGTGTGGGCGTTGCTGCCGGCGGCAACATAAATCCTGAAGGTGTCTCCATGTTTGAGCCCATGGGCGGATCTGCCCCCAAATATACCGGCCAGAACATCATTAATCCCATTGCTTCAGTAGCAGCGCTGCAGATGATGCTCGCGGTATTAGGTGAAGAGGAGGCAGCCGGGCTTGTTGAAGCCGCAATAAAGAAGGTAATCAGCCAGGATATGCAGAGCATGGCGGCCGGCAAAATGGGCCACTCCACCAGTGAGGTCGGTGACCTGCTGGCAGATTTTATTGCAACATCCTAGCCCGCATTATTCATGACTATTAACGGCCAGCCTGCGGCATCGGTCTGCGTGCTACAGGCTATGTGCTCGCAAAAACAGCTACTTTCTTGATTACCAGACATCGCTCGCACCGCCTTTGCAGCCCCATCCGATGCCACCGGCTGCAGGCGTGCCGGAAGGTTTTTTGTAGTAAACACCAGG
>JANQFE010000104.1 GCA_028278025.1 Thermodesulfobacteriota bacterium
AATCTGAAATTCAAATCGATGCAGGTCTTTTTTCTTTGTAACATATTAAATTTATTCCTGTTTTGACGTTTTTTTAGAAAAACGTTGGGACACTACTGAAACACAATACCTTAACAATACAAACGAACTGGTAATCATTATGCTCATTATCCCCGCAATTGATTTAAAAGACGGCAAGTGCGTACGCCTTTCACAGGGGGAGATGGATCAGGCCACCGTTTATTCACAGGACCCGGTTGAAGTTGCGCGGCGCTGGCAGTCTCTGGGGGCCCGCAGGCTGCATATTGTCGACCTTGACGGTGCTGTGGCAGGACGACCCGCAAACAGGGACGTTGTCGAATCAATCTGTTCTGCCGTCCCGATGGAAGTGGAACTGGGCGGCGGCATACGTACTATGACGACAATAGAGGCATACCTTGAAGTCGGGGTGGATTATATAATCCTTGGCACGGCTGCAATCAAAGACCCGCAGTTTCGTGAGGAAAGCTGCAAACAGTTTCCCGGTAAAATAATTATCGGTATTGATGCCCGCGACGGCATGGTTTCTGTGCAGGGCTGGACCGAGACCACCGCGGTACGCGCGGTTGATTTTGCCGGCCAGCTTGACAGTACTGCCGTTTCTGCCATTATTCATACCGATATCAGCCGTGACGGCATGCTGACCGGTCCCAATATTGAAAGTACGGCTGAGCTTGCCCAGGCAGTACCAATTCCCGTTATAACCTCAGGGGGTGTATCGCGTATTGAAGATATACACAACCTGCTTACTGTAGAAGATAAAGGCATTATGGGCGTTATCATCGGCCGTGCACTGTATACGGGCGATGTCGACTTAAAAGAATGTATTGAATTGACAGAAGGAAAGGCTAAAAGGTAAAGAGGTGAAGAGGTGAAAAGGTGAAAAGATAAAATTGTATTAATTAAATCCCTCTTGGCCTTTTAGCCTCTTAACCTATTAGCCTTTTTTTCTTAACTTTTTGACCCTAATACTTTTTACGCATAACGTTTTTTATACAACCATGCTCGCAAAACGAATCATACCATGCCTCGATGTAAAAGACGGCCGGGTCGTCAAGGGGGTAAACTTTGTCAACTTAAAGGATGCCGGCGACCCCGTTGACAATGCAGTCTTCTATGATGCCGAAGGCGCCGACGAGCTGGTGTTCTTGGACATTACCGCATCGCATGAGCGCAGAAAAATTATTTTAAAGGTGGTCGAAGATACCGCCGCAGAGGTATTTATGCCGGTAACTGTTGGCGGCGGCATCCGGGACCTTGATGATATCCGTAACCTGTTAAACGCCGGTGCGGATAAAGTTTCCATAAATACCGCCGCAGTCAAAGACCCCCAGTTTGTCAACGATGCTGCTGAAAAATTCGGCAGCCAGTGCACGGTTGTTGCCATTGATGCTAAAAGAGCTGCCGACTACTCTGATCAGAACCAGAAATGGGAAGTTTTTATCCATGGCGGCAGGACTCCAACCGGTATTGATGCTGTCGAGTGGGCCAGAAAAATGGAGCAGCTCGGCTCCGGTGAGATCCTGCTGACCAGTATGGACCGGGACGGCACCCGGGACGGCTACGACCTTGAACTCACCAGAGAAATTGCCCGCGCGGTAACTATCCCTGTCATTGCTTCCGGCGGAGTAGGCACTATTCATCATTTATATGAAGGTGTTGTCGAGGGTGAGGCTGATGCCGTGCTGGCCGCCTCAATTTTTCATTACCGCGAGCATACTATAGCAGAGGCAAAACAGTATTTAAAAGACCGCGGAATTCCTGTCAGACTTATATAAATTTTTTTTTATAATTTTTAGACACTTTAGGCATTTTAGTTCACTTTAGACACTTACTTATTGGAGCAAACGTATTATGGAAATTCTGGACACAATCAAATATGACGCTAACGGCCTTGTCCCCGCTGTCATCCAGGATGTTGATAATGGCGAGGTTCTGATGGTTGCCTACATGAACCGTGATTCGTTACAAACAACCCTTGAAACCGGCAAAACCCATTTCTGGAGCCGCTCGCGGCAGAAATACTGGATGAAGGGTGAAAGCTCAGGCCATACCCAGGAAGTAAAAGATGTGTATATCGACTGTGACGCAGACTGTGTATTAATTAAAGTGAAACAGAATGTGGCTGCCTGCCACACCGGCTATCGTTCCTGTTTTTACCGCCGCTGGGACAGCGATGGATTTAAAACTGTTGGGGAAAAAATGTTTGATGAGGATGATGTTTATAAAAAATAGTGCATTAGACATCATCATAAATACTAAGAACCTGAACAAAACTATTCGGGAAGTGTCCTTGCATTAATCAGGGTAATACAAGAAATGAACGTGGAAGAATGTAAACATATTGCAATCCTGGGGTATGGTGAGTATTGCTCGGATGAAAATGGAAACATAGCCTATACTGTCGGCAAATTACTGTCCACAAAAGGCCTGGTTACCTGCGCTGGAAACATAGGTGGAACTTTCAAACGCGCTTTTGAAGGAGCAAAAAGCGTGGGTGGTAATACAATTGCGATAGTATCAAAGGATATGGGTACTAAAGCCCCGAGTTACTGTAACAAGATAGTGGAAGTTTCAGATACAAAAACCAAACATGCAACTATTGCCAAGCTGTGCGCTGGTGCAATTGTAATCGGTGGCGGTAAAGGAACAGAAAAAGTTATTAATCAATTCTCTTTGCTGGATAAGCCTGTAATTGCAATAACAGGCACTGGTGGTATAGCTGAAAGATTAGATTGTCAGATTGGGGCAGAAGAACCAGCAATTGAAGAGGCTATAGAATTAATAATAAAGACTTAAACGACCATCAGTGTTCAAGTCTTTGCTTAACTCATAAAAATCGTTATGAGCAATGCAAAGATTTGATCCGGTTTTTCACTTTGAATGCAATTAAAGGGCGCTGTTCCCTTTAATTCTTACCTGTTTTTAACAATTTCAATAGATCTGAAATGTCCGACTGTTTAAACTGTTGCAGAGGATTAAAGCCGCAATTTGGACAGTTCGGTCTTCCATCGCAAGAGTCAGCATCCCAGAGAAAACGACAATTGCATTCCTCACATGTAGTAGCTATTTCTAGCATGCCTCAGTTCCTTTTTTACTGTTCAGCCTATTCAAATTGGAAATATAGGTAGAGTAGAGAGCTGAAGGCACTGACGGCACCCCTGACGTCGTTTCGTCGCACGCGACTACTGGGATGTACAGGGAAGCTTTGTGTTT
>JANQFE010000110.1 GCA_028278025.1 Thermodesulfobacteriota bacterium
CTTGAACGACCGTCTCTTATAATATAGACAATTGTTCGCACCGCCCTTGCTGCCCAAAACCAAAGACCCTCACCGATGAACTGACAAATTAAAGTGTGACGCGGGACTAGTACTTCTGGACAATTAACATTGAGAAGTAGGCTGTGAAACTTATTTTTGATTGCAAAACCGATCAGGAAATTGTGTTCCGCGGCCATGTCGTTATGAGCTGCAGCGAGAGCGGATACCTGCGCTGCCTTATCGAGCAGCTCAGGGGACGAGGGATCCAAAGCGTGCTTGAGGTTGGCTACGGGCTCGGTATCAGCGCTGCTTTTATGCAGGAGCTGCTGCAGCCCACAACCCACCATATTGTTGAGATCGAAGATGCCCTCTTTAGCGACTGTGCACGGTTCTGTCGTGCACATGATGGGGCCCGGGCTCTGCACGGTGACTATTATGACTATGTTTACCCTCAGACCTATGACCTGCTTTTTTTCGACCCGTACGACTACCAGCTGGCCCTAAACCGGGTGACGGCCGAACAATCTTATATCCGTGAATTTAATCGCGAAGTGGCGACAGCACACAAAGTGTTGGATGACGGAGGTTTCCTGTGTCACACTTTTTTCGGTGACTGTCCCCCGCCGGAGCTGGCCGGTTTTGTTCTTCACGATGGCGGACTTTTCAGAGGACTGCCCATCATCACCGGCTCAGGAGTATCCTGCACCGAGGCACGGCTTGGTTATTATGAAAAAATTTCATAGATAAAAAGCGGAAAGAATCCGAAACCTATTGATTAATAACGATTTTTTTTGCAGTAACCACATGGATATAGGATATGTTTACCGGCCAACATAATTAAGAATGATCAGGTCGGCATTACAGATAATTTTAGGAATATTATAGGCAGGCTGTCACGGGGCTGTTTTTTTCAGGGTTTGTTGACAGTCATAACAAACCATATGCAACTGGGGATTAAAAGAAACGCTGGTGACGCTCTTCCCGCATCCCTCACAAACAATCGGGTCCATTACTTTGGTACACGGATTGTACACTAGGGAAAGGGGCCTTTTTTTGTCTGTTTTTCCAGCACCCATCGTTTTAGAAAACAAGTCCCATGAGAACCTACATGAACTAAACCATTCCGGCACAAGTTTCAAGTTTGTTGTCTTGACTTTTCATAGAACTGCTCCACATAAAAGCCAGTGGCGCATCTGCCTCACCACTACATATAGTGCTTATTGTGATAATTTAATCTATTTCACCCTTCTTTATTAATGAGCGCCTTTTATACTATTGCATAAAGTATAACATGCATTACATTTATCAAATATCAAATCAAGTGTACGTGAACCGTACGTACGGTGGTGTGGGAGGTCGGAGGGGGTGATCCCTCCTCCTACCCTATTCATTCCATCAGCGACATTCAACCATCTTAACCAGACGCTTTGTTTCCTCGACTAAATACAGCGGCAAAGACAGCAGATGAAATGTTCCCGAAACGCCCGGAAGCGAAAAGTCGGCGGGGTGGTATGATGGCAGATCGGCGTTGAAACGGAGTGCAAAATCCAGATTTTTCTCTTTCAAAAAAACGTTTAACGATTTTAAGGTACCTGATTTCCCGGATTTAACTTCAACGGGAATGATTCTGGTTCCGACGGATAGCAGGTAATCAACCTCTGATGATGCCTGACGTTTTTCCCTCGTCCAATAATACAATTCCGGTTCATCATAATACTCTCCAGAAAATAACAGATGCTGCCCGACAAACTGTTCACACACTGCACCGGCATTTACAAGTGTTATATCTTCACATTGATCAATATCAACGAAGCTTAATCCGCATGCTTTATTTAAAAGGCCGACATCGAGAAAAAGAGGCTTTTGAAACTTTTCATTTGCCTCGGCCCCTAGCGGGATGCCGTTTGCAGATGTGTGCAGTACAGGATAATATATTCGGGCGAGGCTTAGCAGGTGCAGCGCTTTTTTTATTTCGGAGGGCTTCTCCGTCCTGTCAATGCTTACATATTTAAGTTTTTTGCCGACAATCCCCGGCAATTTTTGAAAAACCTTCTGGAGACGGATATGGTTAATCCTTTTTCCATATTTGCTGAAATCATCGCGATAGGTGAGCAGGATCGACTGCTTTACTGAATCAACTTCAAGCAGAGATCCAGTATCGCGGTAGACCTGCACAGCCTCCGGCATTCCGCCTACAGCCAAATATCTTTTGAATTGGCTCAGCAGCTCTTTATGCAAAACAGAGGGCATCTTTTTACCAAGATCAAGCGACCCAACAAACTCACTCAGCCCGGACTTGTCGACCCCCCCAAGATATTCTTTGAATGTCATGGGCCCCAGGTGCATGTATTCTATTCTGCCGACCGGCATGGAAAAAGAATGCTCTTCAAGAACAAACTCCAGCAGGGAGCCGGCCGCAATAATATGCAACTGGGGCATGAGCTCATAAAGGTAGCGTAACACTGCCAGCACTTCCGGTGCGGCCTGGATTTCATCTAAAAACAGCAGGGTCTTTCCTGGTTGAATTTTTTTGCCGGACTTTAGTTCAATCAGAGAGATAATAGTGTGTGGATCTTTTGATGCAAAGCAGTCCCTGTAGTCATCATTCAACTCAAGGTTGATTTCACACAAGTCAAACTTTTGTTCCGCGGCAAACAAGCGAACCAGGTACGATTTTCCAACCTGCCGTGCCCCTCGGATAACCAAGGACTTGCGGTTCGTCTTGTCTTTCCAATTTGCCAAATGAGCTAATGCTGATCGCCTCATACAGTCCCCTTACCCATTAATATGTTTATATCTAAATTATGGCATTTATTGTAAATTTGTAAAGGTAAAAAAATCATAATTAATTATTTTTTAAAAGGTTAAAATCATAATTTTTTTTTTTCTATTGTAAATAAATTTAACTTGGCAATTTCTCACTGTGGCAGTTCCGGGCAATAACAACGTAGATAATAGACATGCTGGATAATACAGAAGAATTCATAAGCCACTGTAAAAACATATGATTTGCTTAAAGTGATGGCAGGTTAAATAGTTATGATTGCTTGGCCCCCTCTCCTAGCAGTCATGAGGTCATCGGTGAACTTGTCCTGGGTTCGCAGAACGAATGGATCCCGAGAGGCCGCCGTAGTTCACGGCAAATGTACGTATGCGAATTCAACCAGTCTTTGAGCCTGCTGATAAGGCTCCACTGTGAAAATGGATTTGACAATTCTTTACAGATTTTTATAATTGATCCATGCCTTTAAAGAAGGATTTGTTACCACGCAGCACGGACCGGTGAGCGCAACTCCGCGGCTGATATACGGGAGATAGACAGCGATAATGACGGCCGGGGTGATGAGTGTGATTTGTATATTCCGCATATGATCAGGAATCCCTGACAAGCAGTGAGTAGTAAATCGTAAACAGGAAAAAGCTGTTGGCAGATAAGCTTATGAGTTTATTGCTATGGAGGTGTTATGAAGGAAAAAATAATTTCCCGGAGAGAATTTCTGGAGCTGACCGCTGCTGCTGCCGGCGCGATGACGCTGCAGGGCCTTGGATGTACTGTAAACAGCGGTCGGGAGGACTATAAAATATTTTCTCCCGGGCAGATAGCAAACCTGCAATTAAAGAATCGGCTGATCCGCTCCGCGACCTATGAAGGCGCCGCGGCAAGCGGGGAGGTTACTGATACCTATGTTAAGCTGCTGCGTGATTTGGCAGCCGGCGGCGCAGGCATGATCATTACAGGGGTTTTGGGCGTTTTTAAAGAAACGGAATATGATGAACGGATGGTTCAGATATATGATGACCGCTGCATCAACAGCCTTGTCCGGGTTCGTGACGAAGTCCGAGCTGCAGACAGCGAGTGCAAGCTCATTGCGCAGATGTATCACCCCGGATATGTTGTAGGTCCTTCAGCAAATAACTGGCCCGGCAAGCCGGAGAGAAGGGCGCTTGCAGCAGATGAGATTACGGCGATAGTAACCGGTTTTGCGGATGCGGTGGGGCGGGTGCATGAAGCCGGTTGGGACGGTGTCGAAATACATGCGGCCCACCAGTATCTGTTAGCCTCCTTCTTGTCGCCCTATACAAATAAACGCGAAGACAGCTATGGCGGCTCAGTTGAAAACCGGATTCGCATCATTGCTGAAATCATGTCCGAAGCAAGGGATCGGGTGGGAAGCGACTTCATGATAGCAATAAAGTTGAACGGTACTGATGATGTCGATGGCGGCATTGATATTGACAGCTTTCCGGAAATAGTGCGGGAAATTGACCAAACAGGAGTTGATGCTATAGATGTCAGCGGCAGGAATTGTCTCAAGCCTTATGTTAGCACCGCACTCCAGCAATCTTATTTTTTGCAATATGCTGAGGCAATCGACGTTGACCTCCCGATTATCTTAACGGGCGGCAACAGATCAGCAGAACTTCTGGAGGAAATAGCGCAGGAAAACAAGATCGATTTTTTTGGGCTGTCCCGGCCATTGGTGCGCGAGCCCGGGTTGCCAAACCGGTGGCTGGCTGGAGAGGGTAAAGCAACGGCTGATTGCATTAGTTGCAACGGCTGCTTTGGCATTATCGAAAACGATTCACTGCACTGCATTTTTACCGGGACATAACGGTTCTGCCGGTTTGAGCTGTTAACTGCATTATCTGTACAACCGATACCGATAGGAAATAGGGATATCTGTCCCTATTTGCTCCAGTTTATAATCGATTCCAGCCATGTGGTTTTGTATTGGTTTAAAACCATTTTGGTCTCATTTTTGAGGGCAGTTTTGCTTTTGCCCCTCGTTCTGAGAAAGAAATTTCCAATAACTGTTGCCCCCATGGTGTTGACATGAGTAGTATACTTGTACATAAGTGAGTGTTTTCTGTAAAAGCCGCATGTAAAAAAAAGAATCACCCTTTTATTGTTTAATTCTGCTGTACTAAAGAAGGTCCTCATTGCGGGCGGCAATCTGTCAGCCCAAAGAGGTGTGCCGATAAAAAGAAGACGGGAATCATGTGTGTTAATACATGCAGGCGAGATTTCTGTTGGCCGCATAAGCCACACATCAAAAAGACTTCTTACATAACCAGTTATTCCCTTCCTGTATTTTGCATCAATAATTTCACACAAGCTGCCACCGAATATTTCACAGACCGCCTCTGCAACAGCCCGCGTTTTCCCGGTTCGGGAATAAAATAGTATCTGCGTATGAAGATTGCCATTAAGAGTATTCATAAATAGTCTCTTTATTATTTAGTACAGTTGTTGAGAAGAAAGGTTCAGTTAATAAGTATCTTTTTCATCGAGGAGTATGCCGGCAGCTTTTCTTGGATCTCTGGAGTCTGGCAGAGGGGCTGGCGTCAGGCATCTGGTCAGGCAAAGCTGTTCTAGCGTGAGACTTGCGTAAAAGACTGGGTCAATGTATAAGGGAGGCAAAACCATCTCTTGGAAAAAATAGGCGCTGTCCCTATTTATTCTACCCCATTTCCCCGCAGCAGTGGGATCGCCGCTATTATAAGCCTCGACTAAAGACTAAAAAACTGCTTCCGTCCATTGAGTCATTATAGCCTCACTGATCCCGCGGCATGATCTTTTTGTTAAACTCTCCGGTATACATTGCCCGGGGTCGGAAAATACGGTTATTCTGTAGATATTCCAGAACCCGGGCGGTCCATCCGGAAACACGGCTTACGGCAAAAATCGGTGTAAATATTTCAGGCGGTATGTTGAGGCAACTGTAAACAATTCCAGAATAGAAATCCACATTAGGAAAAATTTTTTTCTGCGCACCGAGCCTCACATTAACCTCTTTTTCCAAGCCTTTCGCAATGCGAAAAAGAGATACGGCTTTGTGGTTGTCCTTGACCAGCAACTCTGCCAAGGGGCCGAGAATGCGCGCCCGGGGATCGTAGGCCTTGTAAACGCGATGTCCAAAGCCAACTACCTTGTTTTTGTTTTTCAATTCTTTGTCAAGCCAGGCTGAAACGTTGCTCGGGTTACCGATTTTTTTCAGCATGTTGACAACTTGTTCGTTTGCCCCGCCGTGAAGCGGACCATTTAGAGCAGCAATCCCAGAACCGACTGAAAAATAGATGTCTGACAAGGTAGAGGCAACCACCATGGCTGCAAATGTGCTGGCATTCATGCCATGATCTGCATGAAGGATAAGTGAAATATCCATGATGCGCTCCTCAATCGGTGTCGGTTTGCGACCTGTCAGCATGTAAAGAAAATTAGCTGCATGGCTTAGTTCGGGAACAGGTTCTATCGGCATATTTCCTTGGCGAATTCGTGCAATAGCTGCGGTAATAGTCGCCACCCCGGAAATCAGATGATAGCACGCGTCAATGCCGCAGGCATCTTGTAGTTGCTTTTCTTGTTTTGTTTTTGGAGGATCCTCTTGCTTAAATTCATACGTAGCTTTTTTTGCGCCTTTAGGTACGGTCTCCATGGGAATCGAATCCTCATCGGAACTGATTGCATCAACACTCGGTGCACGACCTTCCTCCCGGTCCATATAGGTGAATTCTTGTCGCATCAGGTTTGTTCCAAGACGCAGAGCCCCCATTACGTTCATTTGTTCTACCGGAAATCCTGACAGCAGGCGTAGGGTTTTATTTAGCGGCCGGTACTTAATAAGTTTTTTTTTATATGCTTTTAGTTCCTTTGTGTTCGGAAGTTGGCCTTGTAGCAGTAAATAGGAAACCTCCTCATAGGTGCTGTTTGCACAGAGATCAAAAATGTCATAGCCGCGATATATGAGCCATCCTTTGGTTCCATTTACATAACCGATTTTGCTTTCACAAGCAATTGCACCCTCAAGCCCCGGCCCTAGCGTACATTGTATAGGCCAATTAAGCGGTTGCGTAAGCTCTGGTTCAGGTTCAGTGCTTGTTTCCGCATGTGCTTTCTCAGCAGCCATTTCGATTACATATTTTATATCGTTTAATTGGTCTGGCATTACACCCTCCTAAAGTAAATCACAGGTATATATACTGCTCTGCTGAATCGGCACAGCCTTTCAGGAAAAAAGACCAATAACAAACTGATTCATTTTTGCACCGATACCTGAATAAATAAAAATACCGATAAAAGCTGCAACCCCTGCGGCCACTAACCATTTCTGTTTTAATGTAAACGCGGAACTACGCAGCAGAGCATAAACGCCCAGTGGCGGGAAGGCCTGCAAAGAAAAAATCACCTTTGCGCGGTTGTTATACCATTTTGTTTCCTGGTTCTTCTCCATCTATACTCCCTTATAAGCAAGGTGTTAAAAAAACGGGGTGCTTCTTATTGCAGCAAAATCACAATAGTAGGCAAAATAAAGCACAGCAGATCAAATTTCCCGCCATTTATTTTCTATTTGACAGACATTATCATAGCCACGAGCCATCATTAAGGCGTCCACGATTGTAATTGCGGCCATGGCCTCAACTACGGAATAAATCCTGCCCAGCAGGGTCG
>JANQFE010000137.1 GCA_028278025.1 Thermodesulfobacteriota bacterium
AAGGGAAAGCTCCTTATAAGCACGCAGGGCTTCATCATCAGTTACAGAGGTATAGCTTACCCTGCCGGTTTCTTTTAAATAACTGTGTTCCGGGCCGACCCCGGGATAATCCAGTCCGGGAGCAATTGAATGTGCCGGCAATACCTGGCCGTGCTCATCCTGCATGAGGTAACTTTTGGCTCCATGCAGTACACCGGGCGTTCCGGCTGCCAGCGGGGCCGAATGGGGTCCCTTATGCAAGCCGGTCCCGGCAGCTTCTACACCTATCATGTCAACTGATGTATCCGCAATAAAAGGATAAAAAATACCCATTGCATTACTGCCCCCGCCCACACAGGCAGTTATCAGATCAGGCAGCCTACCCTCCTTCTCCATTATCTGCTGCCTGGTTTCATCACCGATCACTCTTTGAAAATCTCTCACAATCATCGGATAGGGATGCGGTCCGGCCACTGAACCAATAATATAAAAAGTCGTTCGAACATAAGTAATCCAGTCACGCAGGGCTTCATTCATAGCATCCTTCAAAGTACAGGTGCCTGATGTAACCGGGATTACGCGCGCCCCGAGAAGTTTCATCCTGAACACATTAAGGGCCTGACGCTGCACGTCCTCAGAACCCATAAAGATATCGCATTCAAGGCCGAAATGTGCTGCAACAGTAGCGGTTGCAACACCATGCTGCCCGGCACCGGTTTCAGCAATGATTCTGGTTTTTTTCATCCTGCGTGCCAGCAGAATTTGACCAACGGTATTATTTATTTTGTGAGCACCTGTATGATTAAGGTCTTCTCTTTTTAAATAAATCTTGATCCCCAGTTTTTCTGAAAATCTTTCTGCAAAATAAAGCGGAGTAGGTCTGCCTACATACTCATTGAGATAAAAATTAAACTCCTTAATAAACTCAGGATCATTTTTGTACCGGCTGTAGGCATTCTCAAGTTCAATGAGAGCAGGCATAAGGGTTTCAGAAACATATCTGCCGCCATATTCACCATAGCGACCCATTTTGTCAGGTAGTTCCATTACAACATCCTTTCACAGTAAAAACGTAACGCATACTAGTACTAACCGATAATTAAAACTGTGGTGTCGGAGGTTGGGCTCGCACCTGTTTGTGCAGCAAGGGCAGTGTGAGCCTCAGCCTGAACTATACTAATAGTCGTTCCAGCGAGCATGTTGCCCGCAGCAAACAAGCAGGTGCGAGCCCAGCTTACGCCCAATTTTTTTGCAAAATGCTCTATTTTGAGCAACCGGCCGTTTTTTTTTAAGTCTTATCCGACAAATTCTTTAAGCTTTGCACCCGGACTTTCAGCCCGCATAAAAGATTCTCCAATAAGAAACGCATTAACACCGGCATTACAGAGCTGTTTTATTTCACTATAGCTGGAGATACCACTTTCACTTACAATTGTTTTTTCTTTGGGAATATCGGGCAATAATTTAAATGTTGTTTCAAGGTCAGTCTTAAAAGTTGTAAGGTTCCTGTTGTTTATCCCGATTATTTCAGCACCCGCATGAAGTGCTCTATATAATTCTTCTCGCGTGTGCACTTCTACCAGAGCACTAAGAGACAGCTCATTTGCAAGTAAAAGTAAATCATTGAGCTGCTCTTGTGATAAAACAGCAGCAATCAGCAGTACGGCATCGGCCCCACAGGCTCTTGATTCATACATTTGATAGGGGTCAAATAAAAAATCTTTTCTTAAAACAGGCAGTGTCACATGCTGCCGTATTTCTGTCAGGTATGCAGTTTTGCCTAAAAAAAATTTTTCTTCAGTCAAAACAGAAAGTGCTACTGCTCCGTTTTTTTCATAATCCTGTGCGATCTGTACCGGTTGAAATATTTCGCGGATGATCCCTTTTGAAGGTGAGGCTTTTTTTACCTCGGCAATTATCCTGTGCTTACCGCCGATATCTTTCTGCAGAGCAGCTCGAAAGTTTTTAGGTTTAGGTGACTTTTTAATTTTATCTTCTAATATACTGATATTACATTTTATTTTACAATTATTTAAGTCTTCTTTTTTTTGTTTTACAATCCTGTCGAGAATCATCGTTAGGCTAACGTGCTGCTTATTTTTTTAAGTGCATTAAGTTTTTCAAGTGCAAAGCCGCTGTCGATCGACTGAGCAGCCAGCATTAGACCGGTTTGCATATCATGAGCCTTTCCCGCCGCCATAATTGCAGCTCCGGCATTTAGACAGACAATGTCTCGTTGGGGACCCTTCTGCCCTTGTAAAATATTCAAAATAATCTGAGCATTTACAGCAGGAGTTCCACCTTTGATTTCATGTATATCAACAAGGTTAAAGCCGTACTCCTGGGGGTTAAGAAGATAGTTTTGCACCTCTCCATCCTTGAGCTCATATATAACTGTTGCAGAGCCCAGAGTTATTTCATCCAACCCATCACGGCCATGAACAACCAAAGCCCTTTTTCTGCCAAGACTTTTAAGCACATGTGCAAGCATTTCAGTAAGTCTTTCTGCATAAACGCCCAGTATCTGTATCTCGGCATCAGCCGGATTGGTCAGCGGTCCAAGTATGTTGAAAATAGTTCTTATCCCGATTTCTTTTCTAACCGGGGCAGCGTACTTCATGGCATGATGCAGGCTTGGTGCAAATAAAAAACCTACACCAACTTCATCAATACAGCGCCCCGTGCTTTCCGGAGAAATAGATATATTTACACCAAGCTGCTCCATAACATCAGCACTGCCGGAGTTGCTTGAAACCGACCGGTTACCATGTTTTGCTACCCTGATGCCGGCACCGCTGATAACGAAAGCAGCTGCTGTTGAAATATTAAACGTGTTCTTTCCATCACCACCCGTACCGCAGGTATCGATCAAAACGTCATTTGTTGTAACAGGAATTGAAATTGCATTTTTTCTCATAACCTTTGCAGCACCGGTAATTTCATCTACGGTTTCCCCCTTTATTCTCAGAGCGGTAATAAATGCGCTCATTTGAGATGGGGTTGCCTGCCCACCCATGATCTGGCTCATGACGGCAATCATTTCCTGTTCAGTCAGATTTTCGCCTTCAATAACTTTTTTAAGTGCGTCGGTAATTAACATAGTCATGAGGAACGTGTAACGCTCAGATAATAAAAGAGTTACATGGTTAAAAAGTTTTGCAGTAGTTCTTTACCCGTTTTTGTTAATATTGATTCAGGATGGAACTGAATACCTTCAATGGGGTATTGCCTGTGACGAATACCCATAATTTCACTGCGCTCGGTTTGGGCTGTAATATCAAAGCATTCCGGCAGGTTGTCCCTTTCCACAATGAGCGAATGATACCTGGTGGCCTCAAAGGGATTTTCGATGTTGGTAAAAATCTTTTTATTATCATGGGTAATTGATGATATCTTGCCATGCATGATTCTTTTAGCTCTCACAATTTTTGCACCGAATACTTCCGCGATACACTGATGACCAAGGCAAACACCCAATATAGGATATCTATCTTTGAAGGCCCGAATAAGATCTTTTGAAATACCGGCATCAACAGGTCTTCCCGGTCCGGGTGAAATGACAATTTTTTGAGGATGCAAGCGCGTAATCTCCGCAAGCGTTATTTTGTTATTGCGAAACACACGAACATCTTCACCGAGATCACCACAATACTGTACCAGGTTATAAGTAAAAGAATCGTAATTATCAATCATTATAATCATGTTTACAGACCTTCATATGCCCTGTCTATTGCTCTTATCATGCCTTTGGCCTTGTTTACGGTTTCAACAAATTCATTCTCAGGTTTTGAGTCCATAACAATACCTGCTCCCGCCTGTACAAAGACTTTACCATTCTTGATGAGCATAGTCCTTATAGTAATACAGAAATCCATATTGCCGGAAAAGCTGAAATATCCGACCGATCCTGCATAGGGCCCGCGCTTGTGCTGTTCAAGTTCTTCAATTATCTCCATGGCTCTTATTTTAGGGGCTCCTGATACCGTACCCGCGGGAAAACAGGCCATAAATACATCATAAGCATCACAGCCCTTGTTTAGTTTTCCGGTAACGTTTGAGACCAAATGCATAACATGAGAATATCTTTCAATGATCATAAAGTCATCTACTTTGACACTGCCCATTTCCGCAATTCTGCCGACATCATTGCGGCCAAGATCAACCAGCATTACATGTTCGGCCCGTTCCTTGGGGTCCTGTTTTAAATCTTCTGCCAGTACACAATCCTGCTCTTCATCAGCTCCGCGCGGCCGTGTGCCTGCAATCGGGCGTACCACAACGTCCGACTTCTCCAGCCTCACAAGAACTTCAGGTGATGAACCGACAAGATGATCATCACCCAATTTTATATAAAACATATAGGGTGATGGGTTAATAATCCTCAGGGCGCGATAGAGTTCAAAAGGGTCTGTTGCCAGAACTGTTTCAAACCGCTGTGAGAGTACTACCTGAATTATATCACCGGCTCTGATATAGCGTTTTGCCTTTTTTACGATTTGTTTAAAATCATCTTTATCGAAATTTGATCGTATTGCAGTTTTACGTTTCACTTTTTTAGCGATAGCTTTTTTTACAGGACTATTGAGCAGATCGATAATAGTATCTATTGTGGCAAGACCTTTATTATAGGCTGCCCTCACATCATCACGGTTACTTTCAACATGCACATTACACACAACCTTCACATTATGCTTCAGGTTATCAAAAATGATAAGCGTATCAGTAATCATCAGATAGGCATCATGCCATGCAAGATCATCCTCAGTTGCATCCGGCAGTTCCTCGAAGAACCTTACCATGTCATAACCGATATAGCCGACCGCACCGCCGAAGAACCGAGGTAGTCCTTCAATTTCAACCGGTTTATATGCTTGCATGATATTTCTGAGCACATGGAGCGGATTATCAGACTGTATATTTTCAGTCTTTTTGCCCCTTATGATTGTAATCAGATTGCCTTTGCTTTTAAATATTATTGAAGGATCATATCCCAAAAAACTGTAGCGGGCCCATTTTTCACCGCCTTCGACGCTTTCAAGCAAAAAGCAGTGTTTGCTTTTTTTAAGCTTCATGCAGGCCGAAACCGGTGTCTCAGTATCAGCCAGTATCTCTTTATACACCGGTATCAAGTTACCCTGAGAAGCCTTTTTTTTGAATTCTTTAAAATCAGGATAATATCCTTTAGAAGTCGGCATACAAATTATCCTTTAACTGTTTACACCATAATGACAGTTGCATCTTAATGATACTGTCTGCTCAGACTAACTAAACTGAAAAATCTTATCATATATTTTACAAAACTAATATATATTATTTTTAGTAATTGTCTCAACCGGTACTACAAATTTGTATTTTAAAATCTCTTAGGTCGGTATAATTACCGGCTCTCTTAGCAGAAGCTGTATACAGTTTCCGGCTTTTGCTGCAAGCATGGGATGAGTTTCTTCAAGCGAAGTAATCTGACGAAGATTGTCGGCCGTGCGATAGATCAGCATTGCCAGATCACCTTCGTCAACGGAGGTCAGCGTAATAACGTTCTCCCAGCTGTCTCCACTGGCCCAGGTATATAACGCAGCCGCAGGCCAAAACTGGAGTTGAGGCGTTTTAAAATCATATTTTTTTTTCAGAGATACCAGGCCATCGATAGCATCTTTCATGTTGTAATATTCTGAAAGAAGCAACTTTTTATTCCAGGTAACAGATGGATTAATGTCTAAATCCCGGAATTTATCATTTACAAAAACAGCAATTATACCTGCAAGGAGTTCAGGGGTGAGGGTGTTAAGAAAACCTTGACGGATCAGTTCAGCAATTATAAGCGGCTGATCAAGTCTCAGTTTGGCGGCCCACCTTCCGTCTTCAGTAAGTCTTCCCTGCTCATCGGTAAAACCGTTAAGGATCAGAAAGTCAAGATGGCGGCAAAACTCTATCCATAATTTATTACGCGCTTCATTACACGTCTGACTGTACCATCGTGCTTTTTTAACAAGTTTTGTAAAATGATTATTTTTGCCCTGGTGACACAATGAAAAATGAGTACAATCACTGCACGGCAATACACCGAGCTGCTTCTCAAGGTTATCTATTTTTGAAGACATTTCCTTTACAGCTGCATCGTGCTCGGCTTTCACAGAAATCTTATAAAGACCCTTAACATATTTTTTTCTCTTTTTCTTAAGCCGTGACAATCGCTGGTACCCGTTTTTTCTTTTTTCTATCCGGTCGATGATTTCATTAAAATTTTCACAGAGGCATCCGGTCATTTTCTTTTCCAGTTTTTCTACTATTCTGTTCCGATTATCTTCAAGCTCACGCAGCGGCTCCATATTCTGATATGTAGCAAAAGACAAATCCAGCAATTTCTTTATTTCTTGCGGCGCCTGGCTTACCAGCAGATTGAGAGACATGGAAAAATTAATCTTTATTTGACTCTCAATCGGATCAGGCGGTTTTGCCAGCAGTTCATCGATAAGAAGGGGGTCTTGAAACGGGCCATGGGACATCACTGCAAAACCAATATTGTCTTTGCCCCTGCGCCCGGCCCTTCCTGTTGCCTGGTGCAGATCGGTTGCACTCAGGCTGACGAATTCTTTGCCATTGAACCTGTCGCTTTGCACCAGCACGACCGTACGGGCAGGAAAGTTTACACCGGCAGCAACTGTTGAAGTCGAAAAAATTGCATCAAGGTATCCTGCATTCATCAGTTTCTCGATTACAAGTTTCCAATGCGGCAGCTGCCCGCCATGATGTGATCCGAGAGCGTGATAGGTAACATAATTAAGGTGTGGATGTCCTGCCAGAAATGGATATTCATTAAGCAGGTTGTTTATTTTGTTTTGTAATAATCTGGTCCTTTCCGGTGAAACAAAGCGCCTCCGGCAGGTTACAAGTGCGTTATTGCATTCATATCTTGATTTAAGAAAAAAAATTGCAGGCAACAGGTTAAACTTTTCAAGGACCTGTAAAATATGACTGTAAGGGATAGTGTTGTGTGAACGTTTGAACCTGTGTTTCTCTGAGTGATCAAGCAGATTTTTTATTTTTGGTGTAATGCCGTCGAAACCGGAAAGAGGTACTATTTCTCCATTCGGCATAAGGTAGAGTGGATAAATAGGTACCGGCCGTTTTTCAGAATGTACAACTGTGCAGGGATGCTTTCTTAATTGACTCAGCCAAGCGGCGATCTCAGAATCATTCCGTATTGTTGCGGAAAGCATTAAGAGTCGGACCCGTGTGGGAAGATAAATCATAACCTCCTCCCACACTACGCCTCTATCTGGATCACCGAGATAATGGGCCTCATCAAGCACAACAAGATCTGCTTTGAAGTCAGAGCTCTTTGCCATTGCATCATAGAGCTGATTCCGCAGGATTTCAGTTGTCCCGACCACAATGGGTGCGTCCGTATTCTCTTTTCTGTCACCTGTTAATACACCGACAGTATTACTGCCGAACTCCTCAGCAAATTCATTATATTTTGAGTTTGAGAGTGCCTTGAGGGGTGAGGCATACCAAGCCCTTTTACCCTCATCCAGTATTTTTTTCATTGCCTGCACAGCAATCCAGGTTTTACCGCTTCCAGTTGGTGCACTGACAAGCACATCACTTCTGTTTATTTCTTCAATTGCCTGCAGTTGGAAACTGTCGGGAACAAAATCAGATGTGTGCGGTATGCCGATCGCATCAAATATTTTTTTTAATTTTCGATCAGCTTTTGGTACAAACGTATGGGAAAGCCCAGGACTCTTTTCTTTAAAACGGGCAATTTTAGGACCTTGTGCTCTTCTGCGATAAGTCTTTTTAACAGGCATACTTTTTACAGCAGTGAATTAATAGTTCCTCAAAAAAATATTACTATATTACCTTGCCAAAAAAATGTTTGCAAATATTTATAATTGTGTTATTTTTCTCAATTTTCTAAAACAATTTTTTATAAATATCTTGTTTTGAAGGATACTATATATGAACTATCAGGAATTTTCTAAAACTGCTGAACTCATCAATAAACAAAATGAATGGCGCAACAGGACAATTAATCTGATTGCCAGCGAAAATGTCATGAGCAGACGTGTTCGTGAAATGGCAGGCTCTGATTTTGCCCACAGGTATGCTGAAGGTCATCCGGGAGAACGTTACTACCGCGGAACAAACTATATCGATGAAATTGAAAGCAAGGTAAAGCAAAACCTTAAGATTCTTTTTAAATGTAATCATACAGAGGTAAGGCCTATAAGCGGTACAAATGCTAATGAAGCGGTTTTCAGCAAATTTGTTAACAAAGAAGATGTTGTTATGGCTAACTCTACCCCCGGCGGTGGACATATCAGTCATCATAGAATAGGATCACTGGGCAAATTTACCAAGAATATCATTGATTTCCCCTTGTCAAAGGACGGCTATCATATAGATTTAGAAAAAACAAAATTTCTTATTAAATCATCAAAACCGAAAATTATTGTACTGGGCAAGAGTCTCTTTCTGTTTCCTGAACCTGTGCAGGAGTTAAGTGATATCTGCCGGGAAAACGGGGCGCGTATTATATATGATGCCGCCCACGTGCTGGGTCTTATTGCAGGCGGCACTTTTCAGGATCCCCTGCGCGAAGGTGCGTTCCTTGTTTCGGCCAGTACTCATAAAACATTTTTTGGTTCCCAGAGGGGTATTATTTTGAGCAATATGGACGTTGACAGCTGGCGCAAGATTGACCGGGGCGCTTTTCCCGGATCGTCCAGCAACCATCATCTTGATACACTTGCGCAGCTTGCTATGTGCACCAATGAATTCCTGGAGTATGGTGCTCAGTATGCAAATGATGTTGTAAAAAATGCGCAAACACTCGGTGCGGCCCTGGATCGTTTTGGTTTTAATGTTGAAGCCAAGGAATTCGGTTATACCGAAAGCCACCAAGTAGCAGTAAATGTAAGAAAACAGGGTGGCGGTGAAAAAGTATCCAAGACACTGGAACTTAATGATATTGTGCTTAATATGAACATGCTTCCGCATGAACCGTTAAGTAACCATGATCATCCTGAGGGTATTCGTATCGGCGTACAGGAGATGACCCGTTTCGGCATGCAAGCAGAAGAGATGGAACGCATTGCTCAGTTGATCAAGGAATGTATACTTGATAATAAGTCTATAAGAGATGAGGTTAATCAATTCAGGAAAGAATACCTCGAAGTAAAATACAGTTTTGATGATAGGACCCAGTAATTTGTAACTCATAATTAGTGCATAGACAACTGAAAGAAGTCGATTGACTATTAGTGATCACTAATTACATTTTACCTGACCTCCTACATTACTCCGCTAATAATGATCATCGATGCCCACACCCATATTTTCCCTGACGATCAGGCCGAGACAGTACTGCGCAACACTGCCAAAATGTTCAATGTCCCGACCTATGGGAAGGCAACCGCTGCTGATCTTATTAAGCAGATGGATGAAAACGGCATTAATTTTGCCGTCATTCATATGGTTGCCCCGATTCCTTCTGCAGTAACCGATACGAATTCCTGGCTTATCAACCTGAAGCAGGACCGCTTTATAAAATCAGGAACACTGCACCCGCACTACAAAAAGATAACTGACGAAATAAAAAGACTGGCAGAGCATAATATACGTATTGTCAAGTTTCAGCCTGATGTGCAGGCGTTTACCCCCGATGAAAAATCCCTTACCTATCCGATATATGAAAAATTGTGCCGCTACGGCATAACGGTTATGTTTCATGTCGGCGGTGAGCCGTTGCCCAGTCCCGACAACAGGTCTCGGCCCGATATGATAAGAAATATTGCAAATGATTTCCCTGAGCTTACTATTATTGCTGCCCATCTCGGTGGTCTTAACATGTGGGAACAGGTATATGATGAGCTTGCCGGATTAAGGAATGTCTATATGGAAACCTCGCTCAGCTATACATTTATCACTCCCGAGCTTGGCAGAAAAATTATTCAAAAACACGGGCATGAGAAGATATTTTTCGGCACAGACTACCCTTTTGCACCCATAGCTGGTTCACTTGCAATTGCATCTAAAACTTCTTTCCTCAGCAGCCGGCAGCGCAGTGATATCCTTGGAAATAACGCCTATGATTTTTTTCTTAAAAGTGCAGTCGGCAACAAATAGCACATTAAATAGATTTTTAAATAATACATGCAAAACACCGTAACCAAAGATATAGAAATTGTACTGGTCGGAACGCTGCATTCCGGCAACATCGGATCTGTTGCCCGTGCGATGAACAGTATGGGAATCACCTGCTTAAAACTTGTAAGCCCTCAGTGTAAAATTGATGACCAGGCATTCTGGCTGGCAACCCATGGAGGTTCTATCTTACAGAATGTGCAAACTTTCCACTCTATTCGTGAGGCAATCGCTGATGTTTCGTATGTGTTTGGTACAACTGCTCGAACAAGACATTTAAGAAATTTTATAGGCCCGCATGAACTCGCAGTAAAAGTTTCATCCCTTTCCGGAAAGAACAATATTTCAATTATTTTTGGTCCGGAAGATAAAGGCTTGAGCAATGAAGAACTTGAGCTATGTAATGAAGTAGTTTCAATTCCAACAGTTGCTGAGGCTGCTTCACTTAATATTGCACATGCTGTTTTAATTGTTTGTTATGAGATTAGAAAATGTAATAAACAACCCAAAGAAAACAGTTCAATTGACCTGCTTGCCAAAAGCAAAGATGTTGAGGATATGTATGATCACATGAAAAAGGCTTTGCTGGAGATAGGTTATCTTGACAAACAAAATCCTGATGTTGCGCTTGGTAAATTTAAAAGGATATTAACACGAGCAGGGTTACTTGATAAGGATGTTAAGCTTATACGCGGCGTTTTCAGGCAGCTGTTATGGTATATTAGGAATAGCGCAAGAGCAAAGTAGCGAAGTTGCCAATAGCCGATAGGCACAGAGAAATAAGCTATAAAACTTTTTCACTATTTCTCACTTTGGCTACTTGGCTCTTTCGCCATTGGCTGTTTACCACACTGCTTTACTACCATATTGAAAAATGATATATGTTGATAGAGTAACGATATAGATCGGCAGGAGATAATGGATGACTATGGAAAAGAAAAAAATTGAATGTTGCCACGGTGAATACCATATGTTAGTAGACGGGAAGTTTTATTGCATGAAACCCCCTAATATAGAGTGTGCCCAGATATGTAAAGATGTAGGCAAGTTCACCAAAGGTGAGAAAAAAATAATGTACTGCCAGCAGCACCAGCATCCCTGTTCGCAATGCAAACTGCTTCTGGCTGAACACAAAAAAGCGCAAGGTGATTGACGGTTTTGGACTTACCTGTTATATTTACCTACTTTCTTATAACTACAAAATTTTAATTATTTTACGTTGTTCAAATGATATTTGATACTTGTTTTTTAATATAGGTATAAAATCAATTTCAAATACTATTATCCAGCAACCAGAATGCCCCCGTAGCTCAGCAGGATAGAGCGGAGGATTCCTAATCCTTAGGTCGCACGTTCGAATCGTGTCGGGGGCATAAAGTCAATTCAAGCACTTAGGCTAATTACTTAAGTGTTTTTTTATGCCTTTTTTGGCTCAGGGTACTGCCCAAGAAGTGTTTAGAGCTATGTATGGCCAGCAGGTTAAAAAATAATGTCTTTCTGAAAATTATAAAAACTGTTTGGTACATATTGTGTAAGTGTTAATTTAAGGTTAATTATGAACAATAAAATATAATTTAGCCTAATCTGTTCTTGACATAATATATATTATTTTATATTATAAAGATCTACTTCAAATAAGAGTCAAATGTTGTCATTAAAGGGGGACATCACATTCCCAGACGAAACTCAGTAAAAGTTCTCTTTTTTGGAGCAAGGAATAAGCTGTAGGAAAAAGGCTTTTCATAGTTAAACAATTAGAGCATCTTTCATAATCTGTCAAAGTCACACCACATTAGATATATAGGGTGACAGAACAAAACCAGGAGGAGGGATTCCATGAAAAGATTAAGTTTAATCAATATGATAGCAGTAGTATTTTCAATATTTTTTTTATTAACTGTCTATGCACAAGGTGATCTTGACAATTGGACTGATGAATCCACACCTATGACAAACTGGCTATTTGATGTATGGGGCAGTTCCGGCACTGATGTATATACTGTTGGGAATAATGGTCGCATTTTTCACTATGATGGTGTTTCCTGGTCTAACATATCCCCATCCGGTGTCAACACAAATAATAATACTCTATATGGCATCTGGGGTTCTGCAAGTGATAATATCTTCGTTGCTGGAGCCAATGGGACAATCCTTCATTTTGATGGAGTTGACTGGACAGAAATGGAGAGTAGCACAGAAGTTGACTTAACTGATATTTGGGGTGCCTCAAGTACTGAAATTTTTGCAGTCGGTGATAATGGAATAATTTTGGTTTCACAGTTTGACAATAGCACAAAACCCTGGAAAGAACTTTCAAGCGGTACCATGAATGATCTTTGGGGTGTGCATGGCAGATCTACAACAGATATTTTTGCTGTTGGAAATGGCGGAACCATCCTTCACTATAATGGAACGTCATGGTCATCAATCAATAGCGGTACCATAGAAGACCTTAGGGATGTTTGGACTTCAAGCAGCAGTGATGTATACATTGTCGGATTTGAAGGAGTTATTTTTCGTTATGATAGCTCTGAAACATTAACATCAATGCCCAGTGCCTTTCCCGGTGAATCAATGAATGCCATTTGGGGCACATCAGATGATGATTTATATGCAGTAGGCTACAAAGGAACAATTCAATATGACGGCAGTTTGTGGACTTCCTTATCAGATCCCGATGGTGTAAATAAATTTAACCTTTACGGCATATGGGGCAGCTCATCCACCGATATATTTGCAGTGGGCCTTGATGGTACAGTCAAACGCTATGATGGCATCACACTAAATGAAGACAAAATTGATGATAACACGATTGAATTTCTCAACGGGGTCTGGGGCAGCTCCCCTACCGATGTTCTTGCTGTCGGAAAGAATGGCTTGTTAGCCCGTTTTGACGGCAGTGCTTGGACACAAGAGACTATTGCAGACCGGGAGCTGCATGATATTTGGGGTAATTCCGCTACTGATATTTATGCAGTCGGCAGATCCGGACAGATTCGTCATTTTAACGGTACGAGCTGGTCAAGCATGACAAGCAATACTTCAAGAATTCTTAACGGGGTCTGGGGCAGCTCTGATACAGATGTTTATGCAGTGGGTGATAACGGCACTATACAGCATTATAACGGAAGCGACTGGTTATCGGTTAAGCCTGTAGGGATTAGTTTTACGACCAGGCTCTACAGTGTTTTCGGAACCTCGTTAAGTAATGTTTTTGTAGTTGGGGATGCCGGTACAGTTCTGCGCACGACAGACCAGGGTCAGAACTGGGACGATATGACAAATCAAACCGGAACAGTAAACTCTCTGAGGGATATATGGGCCAGTTCTGCAACCGATGTTTTTGTCGTTGGTACAGCCGGTACGATTCTTCATTATGATAACAGCACCTGGGAAACAATGGACAGTGGTACAGAATCAAGCATATTTAGCGTGTGGGGCAGCTCATCCACTGATGTTTTTGCAGTGGAGAATACTGGTGACAGTATCCTGCATTATGACGGAAGTGACTGGAATTCTGTTAAAAAACTTGTTTTGCCGGATAATACAAAAAATTTCTTAAATGCGGTCTGGGGTACATCATGGAATGATCTGTTCGCGGTAGGTATTCATCAGTACGGTTCAGTTGCCTCTATTCTGCATCAAAACATTGGGGGGTGTCATACAAAAGAAGACTGTGATGATAACAATATATGTACAACCGACACATGCAATGCCGGTTTATGTGAATATGAGAACAATACTAATCCTTGTGATGATTATATAAACTGTACTGAAAATGATACCTGTTTTGATGGTGTCTGTTCAGGCTCAGCAATTGACTGCTCCGGGCTTGATGGTGACTGCAATGAAGGCATCTGTAACGAAGCTGATGGTCAGTGTGAAGCAAATCCAACAAATGAAGGCGGTATCTGCGATGACACCCTTTTCTGCACCGTGGGTGAGACCTGTACTGCCGGTGTATGCGGAGGTGGTGCTGACCGAGATTGTTCCGATTTTGCCGACCAGTGCAACACGGGTAAGTGTGATGAGGGTCTGGATACTTGCTACGCTGTGCCTGCTCATGACGGTAATGTTTGTGATGATGGGCTCTATTGCACTTTAAATGACCAATGCACCGCAGGAGTGTGTGTGGGCTCTGATGACCCGTGTTTTGGGCAAGCCTGTGACGAATCTAATGATCAATGTGTTGATTGTCTAAGTGATGCCGATTGTGATGATACTGATATTTGCACAGATGATTTTTGTATAAATGGATTATGTGTTTTTACACCTGTTGAGTGTGGTGATGACAGTGATGGTGATGAGATTCCTGATGAACTGGACAACTGTCCGGACTCAAATCTCGAACAGACTATAATTATAGATGGCTGTAACAGCAAGGTTGAAAATCACTTGTTTGACAGTGGCTGCTCAATGAGTGATCGGATTGCACGGTGTGCAGACCGCGCAAATAATCATGGACAATTTGTAAAATGTGTTGGTCGCCTTACAAACAAATGGCAGAAGGCAAAACTTATTACCGGCAAGGAAAAAAAAGCAATAAAGAGATGTGCATCCCAATCCGATATCGGGCAGGACGATGACAGTGATGGTGATGAGATTCCCGATGAACAGGACAATTGTCCGGACTCAAATCTCGAACAGACTATAATTATAGATGGCTGTAATAGTAGAGTTGAAAATCACTTGTTTGACGGTGGCTGCTCAATGAGTGATCGGATTGCACGGTGTGCAGACAATGCAAATGACCATGAACAGTTTGTAACATGTGTTGGTCGTCTTACAAACAAATGGCAGAAGGCAAAACTTATTACCGGCAAGGAAAAAAAGGCCATAAAGAGATGTGCATCCCGATCCGATATCGGGCAGGATGATGACAGTGACGATGATAGTGATGATGATGACAGTAATGATGATGACAGTAATGATGATTAGAGCATTTCTCTTGTTTCTACAACCTTTGCAGCCTCACAGTTGAGGCTGCACTTTTTTGCAAAATGCTCTCGTACCGTGTGACACTGGAATGTGTTGATATGCTTTAGCGAGGGTCTTTGGTTGTGATTGCTGCAGGGCTACTGAATCAGCATTACAACTTACCGTACTAATCAATTTCCTTTTCCGGCCGGTATATCGGCAGTTCCTTACCGCCAAATTGTGTAATCTTCATTTTAAAAAAGTTTGAATGTTCAGGTTTCTTTAAAATAGCCCCCAGAAATTTTTCTTTCAGACCAGGTGGGAAAATACCCTGCTGTTCCATCATATCACCCAGTGAAGTAATTTCATCAGGATCGGTTATCTGCAACAGTTCCCCGTCAAGAATAATGCTCCACCATCCTCTTCCTCTGGGATCTTCTTTTGACTGAAAGGTTTCGAAAACGGTAAAGCATACTTTTTTGTTTTTTTTCAGATACTCATATTTTCTCCCGCTTAATCCCAGACCGAAATAAAGAGTATCATCCTGGTACAGTGTGTAGGTTAACGGTACACCATAGGGACTTGTGCCGTCGCTAAAGCAGAGCACCCCGTCTTTTTTAGATTTAAGCAGCTCTTCTATCTTTGGTTTTTCCAAAAAAACTGATTGAGTTTTTAGTTCAGCCATGTTTCCTCCATATTAACATTTTCAGCTTTTGTTTTAACAGTTATACAAAAATCAGCTTATGTCAACAGATTACCTGCCTTTTCATTACACAAAATGTATATTATTGCTAAGCATTCAGGGCAAATATTTTAGAAGATGGCTGAAGGCAGTTCCCTCAGAAAATACCGCCTGGAAGCAATGAAGAAAAAACATCCTGGTTCAAAAATATTACAATAATCATTTCACAAAACAAGCCGATAAAATATCAGAAAAAAAAACAAAGATAATTGCATTATTTCTTAACAAAAACCATCTTTTCCCTGCAAAAAGCTGGGTATTCGATTAGTGCTGGGGCCACCAAAAAGTAAATTATGTTTAAAAATATAATTTACTATATAATTATTTTATATTGAATATATTAATGAAAAAATTGAATCCTTCCTTTAGCTCTATACTGCATACTTGTAGTGCCACTGCAGTAAAAGAAAAAGTTTTAACATCATCTCTGTTAAAGAAAATAATTGGCGTCTTTCTGCGTCTTACTATTGCCCGCAAAATGCTTCTGGGATACTGTTCATTGTGGATTCTGCTTGTATTTATTTCTTTTTTTGCTCTTGTTAACCTAAAAAAGTTAAATTCAATAAATAACAGTATCTTGGAAACTAATGTTCCGGTGTTGGATGCGTCTGAAACATTAGTTGATTTAGTGCTTGAAGAAGAACTTTATTTTAGGCGTTATCTTATACTTGAAACATCGGAAATGATTAACCTCTTCATGGACAGAAAAGAGGAATTTAATGAAACTATCAAAAAAATACAATATATTCCTCAGGGAGAACAATTTCCGTTTGAAGAAATTATTACGTTACACAACGAATACAGTAATATCATTACCCGAAATATGCAGGATACCAATCAGTCTGCCGCCCTGACTCCGGCTGGAATCGACAGCCTCATCAGAGAAAAACAGGAATCACTTATTACACTCATTAGCAATATGGCCGACACGGCCCTGCTTGACCAGAACAAGAAAACCGGGTTTACTTCAGCAATCGGTACTATTGCCTTTAGAATTTCAGCAGTGTTTTGCGGCTTTGGTCTGTTTCTTTCCATAACTATTGCTATGCTTATTACCAGAAATATTTCAGGGTCGATCAAAAAATTAAAATTCGCTACTGAAATGATTTCCACGGGTAATTTCAACTACCTTCCTGAAATAAATAATAAAGATGAGTTACAGGACCTCTCACAGGCATTTATTACAATGGCCGGCAAGTTGAAACACATGGAGGAAAAAAGTCTGGATACAAGTCCTTTAACAAGACTGCCCGGAGGGCTGGCAATTGAGAGGATTTTGGAGCAGCGGCTTGCAAATAATACATCCTTTGCGTTTTGTTTAATGGATCTCGATAATTTTAAAGCTTATAATGACACGTATGGATATGCTAAGGGTAATCATCTCATAAAGGCATCTGCCAATATCATTCAAAATGCAGTTTATGAGTTTGGTAATAAAGATGATTTTATCGGTCATATAGGCGGGGATGACTTCGTCGTAATTACAACTCCCGAAAAATATGTTAGAATTTGTACTGCTATAATAGATAACTTTGATAAAAGTGTTTTATATTTTTACAGTCAAGAAGATATCGAAAGAGGCCATATAATCGGTGAAAACCGGCAGGGGCAGGTTATTTCTTTTCCTATTGCGTCCATTTCAATAGCAGTAGTTACCGATCATGACCATCAACTTGACAATTATATTAAAATTGGAGAAATTGCGGCAGAGTTAAAGGAACATGCTAAATCTATTCAAGGAAGTGTTTACGTTATCGACAAACGCAAAACGCATAAACCGGATATCTCCGACAGGTCCGATACCCTGATCCAATTCACCAAAAAAAAGGCTGCTTCTACAGGGAGTTAAATCATGTTTTATAAGGGCTCTTCTTTTTTCTTAATCCTGCTGTTGTTTGTGTTTTTATGTTCCCCAGGGTGTGTGCACACAGGGCACTATAATCTTAAAGAAACCAAAGCATTCTCTCTTGATATTAATTCCGCACAATACAAAAGTGAAATCGAAAGGCTGGAAGAGTCAATCCAGAACCATCCCGAAGAATCCGTTAGGACGAATGCACATCTTAAACTTACCTGGCTGTATGCCAGTTATAAAAACCCTTCACGTGATTTTTTAAAAGCAATTGAACATCTGAACATTTATATTTCCCGCATACCCAATGCAACCGTTAATTATGATGTGCAAAACTGGATGTTTTTATTGAAAGAAATTGAGCGCCTTGGAAAAATAAACCGGAAGTCAGAGCAGCAGAAGCGCAAATGTAAAAAAGATATAACCACATTAACTAATGAAAACAAAAAACTGAAAGGTATGATAGAAGAGCTTGAAAATCTTGAACTAAAGCTTGAACAAAAAAGGAAGCGGTTTAAATATTAAGTGGTAATTCTTGAAAAGGCTACCCGCTCATGCCGCTGATGGCATCAATAGTCATTTGCCAGAGAGTAGAATTTATCGGATTTTTAAGGGTTGTCTGTAAAAGGCTGTCCCAGGTTCCAGCGGGCAAACCAAAATGTTGCTCAGCAGTTCTAATTGCCTTTTCAATTCCTTCAGGTTCTATTAACTGCGAAACTGTGCCCTCACAAATAACAGATGCCCAGGACATGTTGTCGATACCAAAATCAGGGGGTATCCGGTAAATTGCTAAACAAACACGACTATTTAGAGTTATGTAGTTGAGTTTGCGACCTTTTTTTCTAATGGTCAAATAGATGTTTTCACCGTCATAGGCATAGGTTACCGGAACGGCATATGGTGTCCTTTCATCAGCCATTGATAATACGCCGACTTTTTCCTGTTTTAAAAACTGGTCAATTTCAGCACTTGAAAAATGCTTGACCGCTTTGCCAGTCATACAGACACTCCTTGTGTTAGTATTCTAAAGAAAAATTTTTCTGAGCAAAGAACATGATCAATTTCTAAAACTATCTAAATTTATCACAGTTTTAAGATAAGTCAATCATCACATGTGTACATCCTTTTGTGCATCAGACTTATAAGTATAAAAAAAGTTTTATTATTGTCTCACTCGGGGAGAAAAGCCCTCGCCTGTAGGCGAAGACTTGAGTAAGCACCGAAGGTGCTATGAAAAAATATACCCCTCGTGAGAATTTCAGAGGTAT
>JANQFE010000075.1 GCA_028278025.1 Thermodesulfobacteriota bacterium
GTTGCAATGGGATTGAGAAAGACAGTGCTTGAGCAACCGAAAATAATACGTCAATGCTGCAAAAAGTCTGTGGTGATTTTCAAGCCCCCCTATGGGGGGCTTCCTAACGCCTCGCCTTTTAGGCGAGGATAATTACTGACTTTCTCATTTAATACTCATTAAATTGAAGGGCATCTCAAATGCACCTACCGTCGTCCCCAGACTCAATACACTTATAGGAATCCGGCTGCAGGTGAACACCCTAAGCACCTGCTGCCGGCCGCTGCCGGATTTTCCCATCAGGTACGAATAGGTTTGTAAACCGTATCCTTTGTGTTTTTAATGGTACCTGCAGGTGTCCTTTTGTTCCTTTTACCCTTTTTAGCTTGAGGTCTTAATATCCTGTTGACATCCCGTGACCCTTTTTCTATGGTATCAAGAAAGGGGGTTTACTTATGAAAAAGTTATTGTCTATCCTGTGCATGCTTTTTGTAGTTGTTATACTTTTGCTGGGTGCCGCCGTTGCTTTCTCACCGTTTTTTTTAAATAAATACAAGGATCAGATTCTGGCCAGGGCGGGTGAAGCGGTTAACCGCAGCATACGTCTGGGCGATATCAGGCTCACCATTTTTACCGGTTTGGGAGTTCGGCTCAAAGATGTATCTGTTTCTAACGCCCCCGGGTTTCGCAGCGAACCAATGCTTACAATGGAAAGCCTGGATGTAAAGATCAAACTGCTGCCCCTGCTTGCCAAGCAGTTGCAAGCAGACCGCATAATTTTCCAAACACCGACTATCCTCATAGAAAAAAACAAGGCAGGGCTGTATAACTTTGATGATCTCATAGGGGCACAACAGGCATCCGGTTCCGCTGACGCTGCAGAAAAGCAGGAACCGCACGCACCGGCTTCTGCAGACGATCTTCTGGCAGGTTTTTTTGTATCTCAACTTGAGATTTCTGATGGTGTTATCAGATATTATGATGCACAGACAGCCTATCTTGAAAAGGGCCTGCACATACAAGAGCTTGATTTTTCCGTACAAGAGCTGTCCTTAGAGCGGCCGATGCCCTTTAGCCTGCGCTTTTCCATAGACCACTATGCCGATGACCTTCAGCTTACCGGAACTCTCGGGCCGGTAGGTACGGAGATTACTGTCGATATTGTACCTCTTGATGTCCGGGTCATGATCCCGAAATTAGCCTTAAAGCCATTGATGGGTTTTGTTGAAGAGCCGGTCTACATAATCGAGGATGGGGCGCTCACAATTAATACAAACATTTCCGGTGATCCCACAGCCGGTTTAACCATTGCCGGAGATGTTGCTATTCATAAGCTTACGCTGCGGGACCCGGAGGATAATACAATCTTCACTCAAGGGTTTAGCCTGGATTCTACCAATAATATTTCTGTTTCATTAACCAGACAAAAGATCGTGATTAATAACATCGATCTTGCGGTAAATCGGGCACGGGTCACATTGTCGGGAAACGTGGATACTTTTATGGATGAACCTTCTTTTTCGATATCATATTCGAGCACTGCGATCCCACTGCAGGGCTGGGACCGTATTCTTCCAATGCTTGAAGGTATTACGATGGATGGTTCCATAAAGGCTTTGGGAAGTGTATCCGGCAGTTTTGAAACAAAGATCACAGCTGTATGCGATATCAGTTCGCCAAACTTTATTATGCAGCTGGAGGATGACCAGATCGCTTCACTACAGGAAGATCAGGGCCTGACGGATGTGCTTGCAGCTGATGCGTTGGCAGCTGACAGGGGGGCAGCCCTACCACCTACCAGCAAACCGCTTTTGCCTGAAAACCTTTTCGTAAAGGGGGCAGTGACTATTGACAAGGGCCTGGTCAACCAGGTTCCATTCTCAGAATTAAAGACTGATTATACTACAGTCGGAAACAGGGTCACGGTCACCAACTTTTCAGTCAAAGGGTTCGGCAAAAACGGATTTGCCGTCGGCACGTTTAGTGCCGACCTGGCATCCGATCCTTTGGCCTATAGAGGTCAGCTCAAAGCCACCCGAATTGATCTTGCAGCAGTGCAGAAACTGGTTGCGCCGACACAAGGTCTGGTGGAAGGAGAATGCAAGACGGCATTCAGGTTTTCCGGTGCCGGGTTTGAGCTTGAAGATCTGGAAAAGCATCTGAAAGGCCGGGGAAACTTCAAAGTTAATAATGGTTTGATCAACAATGTTAACCTTAAGGAAGAAATCCTGTCTGTGCTGGCGGCAAAGTATGGTATACCTCTGGCCGCGCTTTCCCAGATGGCAGGTATTGACATAATTGAGAGTGAGCAGACTTCTTTTGAAGAATTCTATGGGGTTTTTAAGGTTGCAGACGGCAGCATTCTCGTGCAGGATTCTACCATTACATCACAGGACCATGGCTTCTCTGCCAGCGGTACCGTAGGGTTCAATCAGCAGATGGATATGCGTGCCCGGATGATATTAAAAAAAGTTACGGATGCCCCCAAGAAAAAAATCACTTATTATTTGATTGACGAGAAAAACAGAAAATATATACCGTTCCGCCTGAGGGGAAGTGTTGCCAAACCGGAGGTCATGGTAGATGTGAAAGCCCTGATTAAGGGGCAGGCCGGTCAAGTGCTTGAAGGGGAAAAAAAGAAACTGAAAGAGAAGCTCGGTCCGGCCGGCGAAGAAATTTTAAAGCCGCTTGAGGATATTTTTAAATTTTAATCTCATAGCCCGCATTATTTATGACTATTCGCGGTCATCCTGCGGCATCGGGTTGCGTGCTTCAGGCTATGTGCTCGCTGGAATATCCGTAAGTGCGAATTTTGGTTGGGCTCAAAATAAGCAGGCTATTAAAAGCACCTGTGGGTTATTTATTGATTGTCCAACACTGTGCGAACTTTTACAGCTATGTCTTTGCGCTCCAAGGGTTTCAGCACAAAATCCTTTATGCCGGCAGCCTTGGCCTTGTCCTCTGAGACTGTCTCGCTGTAGCCCGTACAAAGGATAACCGGAATGTCGGTTCGTATGCTCATGATTTCCCGGGCCAGATCAAAGCCGGTCATGTGCGGCATGGTCTGATCGGTTATGACCATATTAAACTTTTGCGGTTCTTTGCTAAACAGTGTTACTGCCTCTGGGCTGCTGTTTATTGCCGCAACACTGTATCCCAAAGATTCAAGCATTTTTTTACCGACCTCCAGCAGCATGTCTTCATCGTCTACCAGCAGAATACTTTCAGACCCCCTGGGTAGTGTTTCTTCAGCCTCTTTTTCTTCTGCTGCCTGCCGCCGGCCGGCCTGCAACAGTAAAATGTGAAATGCGGTGCCTTTTCCCGGTGCGCTTTCTACGGTTATGGTGCCGCCATGGCTTTTTATAATTCCATACACCACAGCAAGACCCATCCCGGTCCCCTTGCCGACATCCTTAGTGGTAAAAAACGGTTCAAAAATCTTATCAATTATGCGGGAGTCGATCCCGGTACCCGTATCGCTGACCGACAGCTTGACATAGGTGCCCGGCTTCAGATCGGAGTATGCGCTTACCTGCTGCTCATCCAGCACGACCTCTGTCAGCCCGATCTCAAGCACACCGCCGGTTACCATCATTGCATGGCTCGCATTGGTGCACAGGTTCACAAGCACCTGGTTTATCTGGGTCGGGTCGGCCAGGACTGTGCCGCACTGTTCGTCAGCCGTTTGCTTTATCTCTATGGTGGTTGGTATTGTTGAGCGCAGCATTTTGACTGTTTCTTTGATTATATTTTGCAGTTTTATAGGCTGATCATTCTGAACATGCTTGCGGCTGAAAGCAAGTATCTGTTTAATCAGGTCTCGTGCACGCACACCGGCCTTGCGTATTTCCCGGGCATACCGGTTTGCCGAGCTTGACTCCGGTACATCTTCAAGGGTCATCTCAGCATAACCAAGAATAACACCCAGGATATTGTTGAAATCATGAGCAATGCCGCCGGCCAGCGTGCCGACCGCCTCCATTTTCTGGGATTGTCGAAGCATTTCTCCAAGCTGCTTACGCTCAGTGATGTCTTCGACATAGCCTTCCAAAAAAAGCAATTGATCGTTTTTGTCAAAAATTCCCCGGCCCCGCTCCCAAACCCATTTGATTTCCCCGTCGGCTGTTTTGATCCGGTATTCTCCCTCAAAATAAGCATGTCTGGGGAGCAACTCCTGCCATTTTTTCCATAAAAGTTCCTGGTCTTCGGATAGAATAAGATCATTATAAGAAAGTTTATGATTATCAATCAGGTTCTCAGGTTTATAGCCGGTCACTGCGAAACATCTCTCGCTGACAAACTGCATCGTCCAGTTGCGGTCATTGCGGCAACGATAAACCATTCCCGGGAGATTCCGCAGCAAGGTAGCGTATTCTCGCTCCCGTTCCTGTAATGCCATTTCGGCAGCTTTACGCTCGGTGATGTCGGTGCACACACCGACCCACTTGTATAGACAGCCTTTGTCATCGAGAAGGGGGAGCCCGTGGTCATTCCAGTGCCTATATGTGCCGTCCTTATGTCTTATCCTATATTCATATTGAATAGGCTCTTTTGATGTTCTGTGATACTCAACAGCATTCTCAAGTTTGACTTGATCCTCGGGGTGTATCAAGCCAAGCCACGCATTGATATTCCTCGATATCGCACCTTTTTTGTATCCCAGCAATCCGTCAATATCCCCAAACCACTCCAGAGCATCATTTGTTACATCCCACTCATAAATCAGATCATAAGCAGCCTTTCCCGCAGTTATGAGGCGCTTTTCGCTCTCCCGCAGTGACTCCTCAGCGTGTTTGCGTATGGTGATATCATGTGCTATTCCTTCCACAGCAATTACATTTTTGTTTGCGTCAAAAATAGGAATTTCCGATACCTCAAGCCAGCGTATGCTGCCGTCTTTATGGAAGATCTGAACCTCATAGGGGGGTTGTTGGACGCCCTGCATGCTCAATGCGGAATGTTTCTCAACTTCCTCATTGCAAGGATCATCAGTGAGGTATTCTGTGAAATGCGTTAAAAATTCTTGGGGTGTATAACCGAGCACTCCGGTTACAGAAGGTGATATATAAGTAAAAATTCTATCTGTATTTTGTCTGTACAGAAAAATTCCGGGAAGGTTATCCATCAGGTCGAGGTTTCCAGATTCGTACTCTCTCTCCCTCATGTGATGCCGTCCGCGCCCCGTCAGTGCAGCAAAACGATCTCGTAAATCGTTTAATTCATCTATGAGTTGTTCTTTTGATTTATCTTCATCATTCACTTCTGAATACATCCCTGGGTAAAGCTTACGTAATCTTTAAAATGTATTGAAGGATAGTTTTGCTAAAATACTGGTATGCTAATGCCGGTTACCTCCAACCAGGGAGTTCCATCGGTCAATTTTTTTCAATGTCAGGCAGCCCATATTTTTTTATTTTCTTATAGAGTGTTTTGCGGTCGATACCCAGCAGATTGGCCGCCCGGCCCTTATGTCCCTGGGTTTCACGCAACACCCGCTGAATGTGGACTTTTTCCAGTTCTTCAAGGCTGTAGATTTTGTGATTGTTATTAGCGGTTTTCACGTTCCTGCTTTCATACAGCCAGGGGAAGCAGCCGGGCACTAGCGTTTCACCATCCTCCAGTATCAGTGCGCGTTCAATGGCGTTTTCCAGCTCACGGACATTGCCCGGCCAATCATACTCAAGGAGCAGCTTCATGGTTTCCGGCTTTACATTAGTAACAGGGTTTTCTCTTTTTTTGTTGTATTTTTTAAGAAAGTGATTAACCAGCAGGCGGATGTCTTCTTTTCGTTCCCTGAGCGGCGGCATATGAATCGGAACTACGTCAAGGCGGTAATAGAGGTCTTCGCGGAAAGTTTTCTGGGCAATAGCCTGTTTCAAGTCTTGGTTCGTTGCTGCAATAATGCGCACGTCAACCCTGACTGATTTTTCACCTCCCACGGGCTTTATCTCCTTTTCCTGGATAACCCGCAACAGTTTTGCCTGGATATCGAGACTTAAATTTCCAATTTCATCGAAAAAGAAGGTTCCTCCATTGGCCAGTTCGAAGCTACCGTATTTTGCCTGAATGGCTCCGGTAAAGGAACCTTTTACATGACCGAACAGCTCACTCTCAAGCAGCGTTTCTACCAGGGCCGAACAATCAACTGTTACAAAGGGACGCTCTGAGCGCAGGCTGTAGGTATGAATTGCCCGTGCCACGAGCTCTTTTCCGGTACCGCTTTCGCCGGTTATCAGCACCGTGCTGTCAGTGGGGGCGGTTCTGCGCACCAGTTCATATATATTGCGCATTACTTCACTGTGACCGATAATAATATCTGCCTCGTTCTTGGCATGCAGTTGCTGGCGAAGATGCTGGTTTTCTGCTACCAGGGTTTTGCGTTCCAGGGCCCGGTTAACAGCAATGCGCAGTTCGTCCGGGTTAAACGGCTTTGTGATATAATCATAGGCCCCCAGCTTTATGGCTTTTACGGCAGTTTCTATGGAAGGATAGCCGGTTATTATCAGGATGGTTATGCCGGGGTCCATTTCTTTAAGACGCTGCAGAGTTTCAATCCCCCCTATGCCCGGCATCTTTAAATCAAGCAGCACCAGGTCAAAGGGTTCACAATCAAATACTTCCAGGGCCTCTTCACCGCTGCCGACACTGTGGGCAGAATAGCCTTCTTTTTCCAGAACCCTGCAGCAGCTCTCCTGCATGACTATTTCATCATCAACGACCATTATGTTTATATTGTCTACAAATTGTTTCATTTGGCCTCTTCTATGGTAAGCGGCAAATAGATAGTAAAGGTGGTACCTTTGCCGGGCTCACTCTCTACTTCGATGTTGCCATGGTGGCTCTGAATAATGCCGTAGGATGTACTGAGGCCCAGCCCGGTACCTTTGCCGACTGCTTTGGTAGTAAAGAAGGGATCGAAGATTTTTGACTGTATTTCGGGCGGAATCCCAACCCCGGTATCCTTAAAGGAGATGAAAATTGACGCTCCATCCGAGCAAAGTTCTGTAGTAATGGTCAAGGAGCCGCCACTATCCGACATTGCCTCAGCTGCATTAACCATCATATTCATAAACACCTGTTTTATCTGGTTTGGGTTTGCTTGAATTGCAGGCAGAGAAAAGTCCAGGTGCTTGATGATTTTAATGTCATGGAAAATCACCTGGTTTTCCAGGAAAAACAGGTCGTCAATGATTGCCTTGTTGACATCAACAGGCTCAAACTTGGTTTCAGTCTGGCGGCCGAACTCCAGCAGGCTTTTTACAATTTCTTTACAGCGGGTGGCCTCTTCCACAATTTTTTTCAGGTCCTGCATCCGGGAGTCATTATGGGCTTCGAAATCCTCCATCAACAGGCTGGCATAGATGAGGATGCCCCCCAGGGGGTTGTTAATCTCGTGGGCCACACCGGCGGCCAGGCTGCCAAGGGATGCCATTTTTTCCGACTGCAGCAACCGTACCTGGGTATCCTGCAGCTCCTTTTCAATTTTTATTTTTTCCCGCAGATCGGTAAATATCCCCAGCGAAGCAATCTCCTTATCGCCCTCATACACAATTGATGCCGAAAGGCTTACCGGTATCTCCTCGTTGTTCTGGGCGTTTATGGTGAGCATGAAATTTTCCAGTTTGCCGCGTCCTCCGAAATTGTCGCTGCGCAGCATGCGCATGATTTCCTTGGCGGTTTCCTGGGAATAGAACTGGGAGATATGCATTGTCCCGATTACATCCTCTTCCCGGTAGCCGGTCAGCTTTTCGGCGGCTTTATTAAAGAAAATCACCTTGCCTTTCATGTCCGCAACCAGGATACAGTCCACGGAGCTTTCAAGCAGGTTGGAAAGAAACCCGTGTTTTTCGCGCAGTTCCTGCTCCATGCGGATACGCTCAGACATGTCAATCATCAGGCCCTGATACCCGATTACCTGGCCTTGCTCATCTGTTCTGGCATGGGATGTCAGCAATATGGACAGTTTTTCTCCGTTTTTTTTCTTGAACTCAACTTCAAAATTCTTAACAAATCCATCCCGCTCTATGCGTTCCTGGAATTCTTTCCTGTCTTCAGGGTTGACATACAGATCCCTGGTAATGTCCATCTTCAAGAACTCTTCTTTGCTTTGATAGCCCAGGGTCTCCAGCAGGGCCGGATTGCAGTCAAGAAAGCGTCCTTCCTTGGTAGTGATTGAGATGCCCTGATCGATGCGTTCAAACAGGTTGCGGAATTTCTTTTCCGAAGCCCGCAGTTCCTCGGTTAGTTTTTTCTGAAGTGAGATATCCCTCAGATAAACAAAACCTTTACGACTATTTGACTGTTCCTGAATAAAGCTGGCAAAACACATTTCTGTCAGCACCGGATTAGACGAAGAGGAAATAATCTCAATAACCTGGCAGAATTTTGTTGTGTGGGCAGCACATTCTTTTTTAAGAGACTCAAAAGCTGTTCTGTTTTGGGCATCAAGCAGAACGGTAAAATCGGTTCCCAATAGTTTTTCAGTCTCGTAACCGGTAATCTGAGAAACCATTCGATTGGCAAATTCGATATGGTTCTTTTCATCCAAAACGATTATGCCGACCTCTCCCATCTCGGTGATAGCCTGAAACATTCTGGCTCTTTCTCCATAGTCAGAAGGATTATGCCGGTTCTGCATGCTCATATCCCCTATAGATTCAGATTCCCTTTTTGGCAGGAATTTCTTTTATAATACTTTTTTTAGATATTCTCAAGTGTCTATTTTAACCATCTTAGGCAATAGATCGATTGTTTTTAGCATTTAAAACATAAATATGAAAAAAAATATAAAAAATAAATGTAATAAATATCCTTCAATAATTTTCTAAAAATATCTAAAATGGGGATTTTATGGACTTTACTCTGGGGACAATCATCCGCAGTTATCGTTAGAAAAACGGTTTGACAAAAAAATCTCACTATGGTAAACGAAAAGTCTGTGCCTGTGCTCATTTGAGAGTGCTCTAGTGTCCCTTAAAAGGTCTCTTTTTGCCTCACTGAGCTCTGACAGTCACACAGTTCTCATGACTGAATCAACGGGGTACGATTTAGTCACTGTTGCAACAAGCCCCTTGGGGAGAAGCTATTGAAATCACCTCTGTTTCTATAAGAGTAGGATACAGCAGAATGGTAGCGCTGCACTGTATTTGCCGGGATATCATCCGCCTTTTTTACATAAATACTATTTGTTTTAACATTTTCACGTATACATAAAGCATTTCGAAGGTAGAAAGCCGCCGTTTTCGGTTTTTTTATTACACATTTCGAGAAAGAAATGTGTAGACAAGTGTAACCGGCAGGACCGCATCTGAACACTTGCTTTTGTTCTAGGGTTCCCTTTTGGAATGTAGGTAACCAGTAAGGGAAGAGGTTTGAAAATAGAAAAACACATATAAGGGGAGGATAATTCTATGGCTTATGACGCAACCAAGATGCAGGATTGGCAAATTTCAGAAGCAGCTGAAAAGGAGATGCCTGGTCATGATGCGTGGATTGAGACGTTGGGACTTGAAAAAGAAGAATATTTACCCATGGGCAGGCTGGCAAAACTGGATTTTCTCAAAATCATCAACCGACTCAAAGATAAACCGGACGGCAAATATGTTGAGGTAACTGCCATTACCCCAACCCCGCTTGGTGAAGGCAAAAGCACTACTTCGGTCGGGCTCATGGAAGGGCTTGGCAAGCGCGGCAAGAATGTCGGCGGGGCCCTGCGGCAGCCTTCAGGCGGTCCTACCATGAATGTGAAAGGTACCGCGGCCGGCGGCGGCAATGCCCTGCTGATCCCTATGACTGAATTCTCCCTCGGTCTTACCGGTGATATTAATGACATCCAGAATGCACATAACCTGGCTATGGTTGCCCTTACCGCCCGCATGCAGCACGAGCGCAACTACAATGACGAACAGCTGGCGAGACTCTCCAAAATGCGGCGGCTTGATATTGATCCGACCCGGATCGAGATGGGCTGGGTTATAGATTATTGTGTCCAGAGCCTGCGTAACATAATTATCGGTATAGGCGGCAGACTGGACGGTTATACCATGCAGTCCAAGTTCGGTATCACGGTCGGCTCTGAATGTATGGCAATACTATCCATTATCAGGGATCTGGCAGATTTACGCGACCGCCTTGACAAGATTACCGTGGCTTTTGATAAAAGCGGTAAACCGGTTACAACCGGTGACCTGGAAGTAGGCGGTGCCATGACCGCTTGGATGCGCAACACCATTAATCCTACCCTGATGTGCACGGCCGAATATCAGCCCTGCATGGTGCATGCCGGCCCGTTTGCCAACATCGCGGTGGGCCAGTCCTCTATTATCGCAGACCGCATTGGCCTGAAGATGTTTGACTACCATGTGACCGAGAGCGGTTTTGCGGCTGATATCGGTTTTGAAAAATTCTGGAACGTCAAAAGCCGTTTCAGCGGCCTGAAGCCGCATGTGTCCGTGCTGACGACCACGATCCGCGCGCTGAAGATGCACGGCGGCGGCCCCCGGGTGGTTCCCGGTAAAGCACTGCCGGAAGAATACACCAAGGAAGACCTTGGGCTGCTGGAAAAGGGTATGGACAACATGATCCATCATATCAACACCATCCGCAAATCCGGTATTAACCCGGTAGTGTGCGTCAATACCTTCCATACCGATACGGATGCCGAGGTTGAAATGGTCAGAAAAGCTGCTGAAGCAGCCGGGGCACGCTGTGCCAAGTCTACGCACTGGGCTGATGGCGGTGACGGGGCCCTGGAGCTTGCTGATGCGGTTATTGAAGCCTGTGAGGATGAAAATGAATTTAAGTTCCTGTATCCTCTTGAAATGAAACTGCGTGACCGGGTTGAGATTATTGCCAAGGAAGTCTACGGTGCTGATGGAGTCTCCTGGTCTCCGGAAGCAACCCAAAAGGCCAAGATGCTCGAAGATGATCCCCAGTATGCAGATTATGCAACCATGATGGTTAAGACCCACCTGAGCCTGACCCATGATCCGACTCTGAAAGGTGTGCCCACAGGCTGGACACTACCTATCCGCGACGTATTAATCTATTCCGGTGCCAAGTTCCTGTGTCCCTGCGCAGGCACAATCAGCCTGATGCCGGGCACCGGCTCAAATCCGGCGTTCAGACGGGTGGATGTTGATGTAAATACCGGAAAAGTATCGGGTCTGTTCTAGTTAAAGACAAGATGATGAAAAAAACAGAAGGATGTGGCTATGGTGCATAGCCACTTCCTTTTTGTCTCTTTCAGATGTTAGTATTTTGTAAGAATTATACCATAGGGCTTTATGAAAAAAGTCTCTGTACATTTTTTACCTTCTGATGAGACCATACAGGGTGTTCAGGGTGATAATCTCCTTGATCTCGCCATGGATGCCGGGGTTCATATTAATGCTGCCTGCGGCGGAGAAGCTGCCTGCGGTAAATGCCGGGTGATCATACAGTCAGGGGAGGTCGAGTGCAGGGATTGTAAAAAAATTTCCGCTGAAGATTATGAAAAGGGCTACCGGCTTGCCTGCCAGACTGTCGTAGTAAGTGACATAGAGGTCTACATCCCCGAAGAGTCGCAGCTGGACAAGACCTCGCTCAAGGGGGCTCAAACGGCTGTTCATGATTCCCGCCGGACTGTTTCCCAGGAAATTGAAAAGCTGGTCAGCGGCGCATGGTATAACCCGGCCCTGCAAAAGTATACTGTCAAAATCGATCCGCCTACCCTCAATGATAATGCCAGTGATCTTTCCAGGCTGCTGCGGGCCCTTAAAAAACAGCACGGCCTGGAGAATATTTCCATAGATTTTTTACTGCTGCAGAGACTTTCAAAGCGGTTGCGGGAAGCAGACTGGAAAGTCACGGTGACCCTGGTGCAGACCCGCATGGAATCCCAGCTCGGGGAACATCAGCTGCGCGGTTCACGGCGGCCCAAGATGATCAACGTTGATGCCGGTGATACCACCGACAAACATTACTCTATTGTCCTTGATATTGGGACAACCTCACTGTGGGGCCAGCTTATTGACCTCAACCGCAAGCAAACCCTGGCCGTGGCTTCCGAATATAACCCTCAGATTCGGCATGGCGATGATGTTATCTCCCGGATTGTCTTTTCGCAGAAAAAAGACGGCCTTGCAAAGCTACAGCAGCTGGTTGTCGGGGGGCTTAACAAAATTATTAACGAGCTTATTGAACAAACAGGAGTTGAGCGACGACACATCTCTCATATAACGGTTGCCGGCAATACGGTGATGACACACCTGTTGGTAGGGCTGGACCCCAAATATATCCGCGAAACGCCCTACACGCCTGTAGCTAATTTTATACCGCCCGTAAGAGCAATTCGGGTCGGGCTGGACGTGGCAGACTATGTGTACCTGTATTCATATCCTTCGGTTGCGAGCTATGTGGGCGGCGATATAGTATCGGGTGTGCTGAGTTCGGGTATGTACCAGCAAAAGGAGCTGACCCTGTATATAGATATAGGCACCAACGGCGAAATCGTGGTCGGCAATTCCGACTGGCTGATGACGGCTTCCTGCTCGGCAGGACCTGCATTTGAAGGCGGCGGGCTGCGTTGCGGTATGCGGGCCAGCGCCGGTGCTATCGAGCGTTTTCATATAAATCCCGACACGCTGGAGCCCATGATCGGGACGATCGGGAAGATCAAGCCTAAAGGTATTTGCGGCTCCGGTGCAATTAACATACTTGCTGAGTTTTTAACAACCGGTGTGCTGGACCAGAACGGAAAGTTTAACTGCAGCTGCAAGACCAAACGGCTCAGGAAAAGCCCGGACGGGATGGAATACGTGCTGGCCTACAAGGAAGAAACAGGCGCCCAGCAGGACGTGGTTATTACCGAGGCTGATATTGACAACCTGATACGGGCTAAAGCCGCCATGTTTGCAGGATATCAGTGCCTGCTGGAAAAAGTCGGACTCAGCTTCCAGGACCTTGAGCGGGTTATTATTGCAGGCGCATTCGGGGATTTTATTGATCTGGATGAAGCAATCACTATCGGGCTGTTGCCCGAAATTCCAACCGATCGCTTCCTTTTTATCGGCAACGGCTCCCTGCTGGGGGCCAAGCTCATTTCGCTTTCCAATGAGCTGCTGGATGATGGTGAGCGGATTGCCCGCAAAATGACCAATGTTGAACTGAGTGAAGACCACTCTTTTATGGATAAATATATGGCCGGGATGTTTTTACCGCATACTGACGCGAGCCTTTTCCCGGGTGTCAGTGAAAGGGTTGCCGAAGCCCGCAAACCATGCTGATGCAGAAAGGAATGCAAACAGAGTGAGTAGAGTTGTTGCTATTACAGGAAAAGGCGGTACGGGCAAGACAACAATATCCAGCCTGTTAATTCGCTACCTGGTGCGCAGCGGCAAACGGCCGGTACTGGCGGTTGATGCAGACCCTGATTCAAATTTGCCGGAAGCCCTGGGCATGAATGGTGCAAAGGACCTGGGAACCATAGGCGGGGCCCGTCAGGAATTTTTTGACAGCAAGGGCGATATCCCGCCCGGGATGACCAAGGAAGCCTGCCTGGAGCTCAAGCTGAACCAGGTGCTGGTTGAATCAAAGGATATTGATCTGCTGGTTATGGGCAGGCCTGAAGGTGCGGGCTGTTATTGTTATATCAATAATGTATTGCGAAACCACCTCGAGGTGCTGGGCAAGAACTACCCGTATGTCATTATAGACAACGAGGCCGGACTGGAGCATTTAAGCCGGCGCACGGCCCAGGATATAGACTGTCTGGTTGTCGTTTCAGACTATTCTTTAAACGGCCTGCGCGCTGCAACACGTATAAAAGAGCTGGCCGCCGAGATGAACTTAAGTATTGGATCATATTTTCTTATTATAAATAATACACCTGATACCGTTTCGCCGCAGTTTGCTGACGAGGTTGAAAAAACAGGCGTGCCCCTGCTGGGCTTTGTGCCCCAGGACAGTCTCGTGCCGGAGTATGATATTGAACGCAAATCCCTGATGGATATCCCGGAATCATCGCCTGCGTCTGTAGCTCTTGAGCAGATAGCCCATAACCTGTTTAACCATAAGGGCACTTAAGAAATGAATGTATTAAGAAGTTATAACAGGAGGATTGCTTATGACAGCTAAAATTATCAGCGGTAAAGAAGTTGCGCAACAAATCAGAGAGGAGCTTAAAAAAGAGGTTGCAGAGATGAAGGAAAAGCACGGTGTTGTCCCGGGGCTGGTGACTATTCTGGTAGGAGAGGATCCCGCTTCAATCAGTTACGTAACGGCCAAGCAGAAGACCTCGCATGAGTTGGATTTCCACTCTATTCAGGACAACCAGCCGCCGGATGTCTCCGAGGAAGCGCTCCTGCAGCTCATTGACAAGTATAATAACGACCCTCAGATACACGGCATTCTGGTCCAGCTTCCGCTGCCCAAACACATTGATGAAAAGAAAGTGCTTAATGCTATTGATCCTGACAAGGACGTGGACGGGTTTCACCCGGTCAATGTCGGGAGGCTTATGATTGGAGGTGATGAGGCTAAGTTTCTGCCCTGCACCCCTGCCGGCATCCAGGAGCTGATTGTGCGCGCAGGCTTTGAGACCTCGGGCGCAGAAGTGGTTGTGGTGGGCCGCTCAAATATTGTCGGCAAGCCGATTGCCAACATTATGCTGCAAAAAGCCGCCGGTGCCAATGCAACCGTAACTATTGTACATACGCGCACCAAGGATATGGCCGCGCACTGCAAGCGGGCTGATATCCTGGTAGTAGCTGCCGGCGTGCCTGATCTGGTTAAACCCGAGTGGATCAAGCCGGGGTCCTGTGTTATTGATGTGGGTGTTAATCGCGTGGGAGAGAAGATCAGCGAAAAGACCGGCAAAAAAATTGCTATTCTTAAGGGCGATGTTAATTTTGAGGCTGCCAAGGAGATTGCGGGAGCAATCACCCCGGTGCCGGGCGGTGTGGGCCCTATGACCATAACCATGCTGATGAAAAACACGGTGAAAGCCGCTAAATTTGCAAACAATATTCAGTAAGTAAACATTTATTTATAGGGAGGAAGACATGGCAGTAAAGATACCTAAAGAGGAATACTCAGGCAGCGTACAGTCCATGACCATCGGTTCCGGTGATCAGGCGTTTACCATAGGTGGTGATACTGCATATCCCTTTTACACGTTTGAAGGGGAGATGCCTAACCCGCCTAAAATCGGCATACAGATTCTTGATTATGCGCCGGATGACTGGGCCGCAGCATGTGTTGAGCCGTATAAGGACGTGATTGCAGATCCGGTTGCCTGGGCAAAGAAGGCTCAGGATGAGTATGGAGCGGACTTTATTCAGCTGTGGCTTAAAAGCACGGACCCCAACGGCATGAACCGCAGTGCCGAGGAGGCCGCCCAGACAGCCAAGGCGGTTGCCGAGGCCATCTCAGTACCGCTTCTGGTATGGGGAACCAACAATCCAGATAAGGATGCCGAGGTGCTCAGCAAGGTTGCGGAAGCCTGTGCCGGCAAGGACCTTATGATAGGCCCGGTCAATGAGGCCAACCATAAACAGCTCGGTGCTCAGGCCCTGGCATACAACCTTATGGTTGTGGCCAATACCCCTATTGATATTAACCTGGCAAAACAGCTTAACATCCTGCTCAACAACCTGGGTGTACCGCTGGAGAAGATCATTATTGATCCTACAACCGGTGGGCTCGGTTACGGGCTGGAGTATTCGTTTTCCGTCATGGAGCGTATCCGCCAGGCCGCCCTGACCCAGGACGATGAGAAGCTGCAGTGCCCGTTTATCTCCAACCTGGCTGACGAGGTCTGGAAAACCAAAGAGGCCAAATTGCCTACTGACGAGAAAATGGGTGATGCCAATAAACGGGGCGTGCTTATGGAATCCCTGACCGCCACAACCCTGCTGAACGCCGGCGCGGAAATTCTGGTAATGCGCCACCCCGAAGCTATTCAGCAGGTGCGCCAGTATATCGCCGAATTGGGTGGCTTTGAAATGCCCAAGGCTGCTAAGAAGGCTGCAGCTGCCACGGCAGCCGGTGCCCAGGCACCTGCCGCATCCCAGGTGGCTGATTTACTGAAAGAGGGTTCCCTGTGTGAAATCGTCCAGATCATGGATATGCCCGTAAACCTGGCCCCCGGCCATGCCATCGCGCTTATTAAGAGTGTTGCGGCCGGTGAAGAAGGCAGCGGGCTGGTGCTTTCAGCCGGCGGTGCTCCGGCAGCAGCCGGCGAAGCCGGTGCAGCGGCTCCGGCAGCACAAAAAGCCGTGGCAAAAGAAGAGTTCAAACCGGCTGCTACGTGGGAGCCTCTTGAGGACATCACGGCAGGCTATGAGTATAAGCTTGTCAAGATGGATGATTGCGCCGGGAAGAAGGTTGATATGATTCAGGACAGTGCTGACCCGGGAGAATCAGAAGGCAGAGCAGACTGGCGTGTTAAGCTGGAAGATAAGGAAGATATGATTCAACAGGTGAAGACAGACCTGCACTACTGGTATGGTGAGGGATACGGCAGTGAGCGGCGTAAAAAACCGGCATAAGACAAACCTAAAGTATACGTGAATATTATAAACATCCATAAAAGCCGTGGAGGTAAAAACACAATGGCAGAAAAGAAGAAAGAGGCAAAAGCAAAAAAGGATGCAGCAGAGAAGGTGTTAACGGTGTGTGACGCCACGCAGCAGATGATAGATTTGACCAGGAAGGAAGGCATCGAGACGATTTTTGACCGGGCCCAGACCATGAAGCCCTGTCCGATCGGAGCCGAAGGCTCATGCTGTAAGAACTGCGCCATGGGCCCCTGCCGGGTGCCGCCCTCCAAGAAGGAAGGCGAGCCGCAGAAAGTGGGTCTGTGCGGGGCAACCGCAGAAACGATTGCAGCACGCAATTTTGCGCGCATGGCCGCGGCGGGCTCAGCCGCCCACTCAGACCATGGCCGGGGGGTGGCCGAGGTATTTTTGATGGTAGCCAAGGGCGAGATACCGGGCTACGGCATCAAGGACCCCCAGAAGCTGGTGCAGGTGGCCATGGACTTTGACATAGATGTGGAGAACCTGAGCACGCAGGAAATCGCCATCAAGCTGGGCGAGCTGTGTGTGGCGGAATTCGGCAAACAGGAAGGCGAGCTGACCTTCACCAAGCGGGCCCCGCTGAAGCGCCAGGAGCTGTGGCGCAAGCACAATATGATCCCCCGGGGCATAGACCGTGAGATCGTTGAGCTGATGCACCGCACCCACATGGGCGTTGACCAGGACTACAAGAATCTGACCACGCAGGCGGCCCGGGCCGCCCTGGGAGACGGCTGGGGCGGGGCCATGATCGCAACCGAGCTGCAGGACATCATGTTCGGCACCCCGGTGCCCATAAAGGGCAACATCAACCTGGGGGTATTAAAAGACGATGAGGTCAACATAATCGTGCACGGCCACGAGCCGCTGCTCTCAGAGATGGTGGTGGTGGCCTGCCAGGACCCCGAGATGCTGGAGCTGGCCAAAAAGAAGGGTGCCAAGGGTATTACGCTGGCCGGCATGTGCTGCACGGCCAATGAGATTCTGATGCGCCACGGTATCCCCATTGCAGGCAACTTCCTGCAGCAGGAAATGGCCATAGCCACCGGGGCCCTGGACGCTCTGGTAGTGGATGTACAGTGTATCATGCAGTCGGTGAAGGAATCAGCCGAGAACTACCACACCAAGGTGATCACCACCTCGCCCAAGGCCAAGATGACCGGGGCCGAGCACATCCAGTTTGAGGAGCATGACCCCGTCACCACGGCCAAGCAGATCGTAACCGCAGCGATAGAGAACTTTCCCAACCGCAACAAGAAAAAGGTAACAATCCCCAAGCAGAAGCAAGATATGGTAATCGGGTTTTCCCATGAGACCATCAACTACCTGCTGGGCGGCACGTTCCGGGCCTCTTACCGGCCCTTAAATGACAACATCATCGGCGGTCGCATCCGGGGCATTGCCGGCGTTGTGGGCTGTAATAATCCCCGGGGCGTGCATGATGAAGATCATCTGACCCTGATCAAGGAGCTTATCAAGAACGACGTGATTGTGCTCACCACGGGCTGCAGTGCCATGGCCTGCGGCAAGGCCGGACTGCTGCTGCCCGAATCGGCCAAGCAGTACTGCGGCTCAGGGCTGGCCGACATCTGCGAGACCGTGGGCATACCGCCGGTACTGCACATGGGAGCCTGCGTGGACAACTCCCGGATCCTGGTAGCGGCCACGGCGGTTGTGAAGGAAGGCGGCCTGGGCGATGATATCTGTGATCTGCCGGCAGCCGGGGCGGCACCGGGGTGGATGAGCGAGAAGGCTATTGCGATCGGGCACTATTTTGTGGCCTCGGGAGTATACGTGCTGTTCGGCACGACGTTTCCGACCACGGGCAGCAAGAAATTCACCGACTACCTGTTCAACGGGCTGGAAGAGGAATGGGGCGGCAAATGGGATTTTGAGCCTGACCCGATGAAGATGGCCCAGAAGATGATCGCCCACATAGACAAGAAGCGCGCCGCGCTTGGTATTGACAAGGCCAGAGAGCGCGTGCTCATGGATATGGAAATGCGGCGTGAACTGGATGCGGTTTAGGTATCACTAACACTGGTAATAGTATGGATAACTTTCAGATAGATAGTATTAATAAGGATCACAAAACAGCTGGTAAGCTTATAAGCTCAAGCGCTGATCAGCTTAATAGCTAATAGAGGGAGGTATGAACAGTGTCAAAGATAATAACTTCCGCAGCAATTCGAGGCGCACATAAAATCGCAGCCAGAGTTGAGAAAAAATATGCTGACGTGCTGAAAAAGTACGGCCCTGACCAGGAAATCGGGTTTACTGATACAGCCTATTTTCTTCCCATTATATATTCCATGCTGGGCATTCCGGTTAAAAACCTGGGAGACTGCCAGCTGGTTTTTCAGCGGGCACGCAAGCTGCTGCCCCCGCTGGTAAAAGAAAAACACCATCTGCCCTACCTGGCACCGACGCTTGATGCGGGTATGGCAACTCTGTTTTATGAAGAGGTGGAGGAGGCCATTCGCTATCTGGAACAGCCTGATTATTATCTGACCGGTGAAGATGTTACCGATGATAACATCTGGCTGGGGGCCGCAAATGATATCATCCTGCGAAAACGCGGGGTGGAGTTTGTTGACGGCAGCGCACCGGGCTTTGCAGCCATTGTCGGGGCTGCCCCTGACAGTGAAACCGCGGCCAAGATCGCCCATGAGCTGCAGCTTAAAAACCTGTATGTGTTTATGGCGTCGCACAATAACGGCAAACGGTTTTCCGAGCAGCTGGTAGAAGCCGGGGTCCAGATCGGCTGGAACACCCGCCTGGTATCATTCAGCCCGGATATATCCGGTGCCGTGTTTGCCCTGGGTTTTGCCACCAGGGCTGCCATGGCCTTCGGCGGTATTAAACCGGGTGACTTCAGGAAGAACCTCATCTACAATAAAGACAGGGTCTTTGCCTTCGTGCTGGCCATGGGTTTTGTTTCCGATGAGTGGTATGCCAATGCTGCCGGCTGTATTAATTTCGGTTTTCCGGTTATCGCGGACACCCCCATCCCGGAGGTGCTGCCCACGGGTATCTGTACCTACGAGCACGTTATCTCCAGCGTGCCCTATGATCAGATGGTTGCCAAGGCCATCGAAGTCCGCGGCCTCAAGGTCACGGTCACTGAAGTGCCGATCCCGGTTGCCTACGGTCCTGCGTTTGAAGGTGAGCGCGTGCGCGGTGATGATATTCATTTTGAATGCGGCGGCGGGCGCACAACCATGGTTGAGTACTCTAAGCTCCAAGATATGGATAAGGTAGAGGATGGTAAGATTGAAGTCATCGGTCCCGACCTGCAGGACATAGAGCCGGGGACCAGGCTGCCCTTTGCCATTTATGTTGAATTTGCCGGCCGCAAGATGCAGGACGACTTCCTACCGATCCTTGAGCGGCAGATCCATCACCTGATCAATTATGCCCAGGGGCTGATGCACATCGGACAGCGTGATATCGCCTGGATCCGGCTTGCCAAGCAGGCGGTTGAGAAAGGGTTTACCTTTGCCGATATCGGCAAAATTCTGCACTCCATGTACCACAAGGATTTCGGCAGCATTGTCGACAAGGTGCAGATCACCATTTATTCCGAGCAGGAGAATGTGGACAAAGTGCTCGCGGAAGCACGCGAAGCATTTAAGAAACGTGACGACCGTATTGCCGACCTGTCCGATGAAGATGAAGGAATCTATTACTCCTGCACCCTGTGCCAGTCATTTGCCCCGTCGCATCTATGCGTGGTTACTCCTGAGCGCACCGGTTTGTGCGGCGCCTATAACTGGCTTGACTGTAAAGCAGCCAACGAGATAAACCCGACCGGGCCCAACCAGCCTATTGAAAAGGGCGAGGTCCTTGATCAGCGCCTGGGTAAATGGGCCGGTGTCAATGAGTTTGTCAAGCAGGCTTCCCGCGGCAACGTTGAGGATGTCAGCGCCTACAGCATCATGTCCAACCCCATGACATCATGCGGCTGCTTTGAGTGTATTTCAGCCTATCTTGACCAATGCAACGGTGTTATGGTGGTTGACCGTGATTTCAAAGGCGACAACTCACCGTGCGGCATGAAGTTTACCACCCTGGCGGGATCGGTAGGCGGCGGAGCGGTAACCCCCGGCTTTGTGGGTCACAGCAAGCACTACATCGGGTCCAGAAAATTCATCGCAGCAGAAGGCGGTATCAAGCGTCTTGTCTGGCTGCCCAAAGCACTGAAAGAAGAGCTTGCCGACAAGCTCAATGCACGCGGCAAGGATCTTGGTATAGACAATATCGTTGATAAAATTGCCGATGAAACGGTCGGTATGACCCAGGAAGAGATACTGCCGTTTCTGAAGGAGAAGAAGCACCCGGCCCTTGATATGGAGCCGATGGTATAACCGCTTGATTGAATATTGTAAGGATTCAGGAGAATCTCTGAATATGTGTTTTGAGTAACATTACAACGATACTGGATACTGGTTTCTGGATGCATGATAAAAAAGGCACCGGCATCCAGAATCAAGTGTCCAGCATCCAGTATCGTGAGTTCAGTTACAGAATGCTGTTCTTAAAGATTCTCTATGACAGTGTAAATAAAAAATTACATTATAATAATAGGAGGTTACTATGGCACTTTCGGGAATTGAAATCTTTAAGCTGCTTCCCAAGACCAACTGTCAGGAGTGCGGGGTTCCAACCTGTATGGCTTTTGCGATGAAGCTTGCTGCCGGCCAGGCAGAGCTTGATGCCTGCCCCTATGTGTCCGATGAGGCCCGGGAAAAACTGGAAGAAGCATCTGCTCCGCCGATACGGCCCGTGGTTATCGGCACCGGTGATACGGCACTAAAGGTCGGAGGTGAAAATGTTATTTTCAGGCATGAAAAGACTTTTATTAACAAACCAGGAATTGGCGTACTGATTACCGATGCCATGGATGATGTCGTAGTGGACGCCAAGCTTAAAACAATCAAAGAGCTTGAGTATGAACGCGTAGGCCTGATCCTTAAGGGCGATGTTGTGGCCATCAAGGATACTTCCGGGGATGCCGCGAAAATGGTCAAGCTCATTGAAAAAGCAAAGGGTATGGGGCTTACCACCCTGGTGCTTATGAGTGACAGCACGGATGTTCTTGCCGAGGCTGCCAAGGCGGCTCAAGACCTTAAGCCGCTTATTTATGCTGCCACGGCCGCCACTGTTGAAGACCTGGGCAAGCTGGCACTTGAAACCAAATGCCCGCTGGCGGTTAGGGGCAAGGACCTGGATGAGGTTGCAGAGCTGACCGCGAAGCTTACCGACATGAAGCTGAAAGATATTGTGATTGATACGGGTGCCAGAACGCTTAACCAGGCGTACAAGGACCACGTGGCTGTTCGCAGGGCGGCCCTTATGGATAAATTCCGGCCGCTAGGATTCCCGACAATTGTATTCCCGTGCGAGATGACCGATGACCCCATTCAGGAAACAGTGTTTGCCTCTACCTTTATTCCCAAGTACGGCGGAATCATCATCCTTTCTGAAGTTGAAGGGCATAACCTGTTCCCGCTCAGCGTACAGCGCATGAACATATACACCGACCCGCAGCGGCCCATGGCAACAACAGAGGGCATTTACGAGATTAACAACCCGGATGAAAACTCCCCCGTGCTGATTACCAGCAACTTTTCGCTGACCTACTTTATTGTTTCAGGCGAGGTGGAATCAAGCCGGGTGCCGGTCTGGCTGCTTATTAAAGATACGGAAGGTCTGTCTGTTTTAACGGCCTGGGCGGCAGGTAAATTTGTGGCGGATGCCATTGCGCCTTTTGTGAAAAAGAGCGGTATTGGGGATAAAATAAAACACAAAAAGATTGTCATCCCCGGGGCAGCCGCAACCATAAGCGGTGATTTGGATGAAGAGCTGGCTGAATGGGAAGTGCAGATCGGCCCGCGTGAAGCAGCCCATCTGACGCCGTTTTTAAAAAACTGGGGGACAGCATAACATAATGGAAGCACCTGGAATTATTGTAAACTTTTAGAGGAGGTACCAGACGTCATGGTTGTATCAATTGCTGAAAGCATTAATATCATGTCAAAAACGATCGGCCCTGCCATGAAGGAGAAAGACGCAAAACCGATTCAGGAAATGGCGGTTGCCGAAGCCGAGCAGGGAGCCGACTTTCTGGATGTGAATATCGGCCCGGCCCGTAAAGGCGGTCCGGAGATGTTGGAGTGGCTGGTAAAAACGATTCACGAGGTTGTCGATCTGCCGCTTTCCCTGGATACTACCAACATGGAGGCTATGGAGGCCGGGCTGAAGGTTCATCAGAAGGGCGGCCGCCCGCTGGTGAACTCCGTTTCCTGTCAGACATCACGGATCGAGAGCGGCCTGGAGCTGGTTAAAAAATATGACGCCCTTATGGTGGGGCTGCTCTGGGGTGATGACGGCATGCCCCGTGACGCAAACGAGCGAGCCGCGCTTGCCGTGGATATTCTTTACAAGGCAAATGAAAAGGGTATCCCCAATGAAGATATTTTTATCGATCCTATCGCAACACCTATAAGCGGTGAAATCAATCAGGTGCTCGCATGCAGTGAATTTATGGCCATGCTGCCGGATATCGGGCCGGGCTGTAAATCAACGGTTGGACTGTCAAACATTTCCAACGGTGCCCCAGAAGACCTGCGCCCGTATTTAAATCGCCCCTATCTGCTGATGCTGGAAAAACTGGGCCAGTATTCGGCAATTCTGGACTCGTATGACAAGGAACTGATGGCGCTGAGCAAAGGCGAGATGCCGGAACTAAGAGAGCTTGTCGGCAAAATGATGGATGGGCAGGAAGTTGATATTGCAAGTCTGTCGGAAAAAGAGCAGCAGTATGCCAAGACGGTAAGGGTTCTTCTGGGAAAGGTCCTGTACTCTGATTCATGGCTTGAGACCTAACAGCCGCACCTGTTTATGGTAATGTTGTTTTGTCGGACAGGTTAAGGAACGAACATACAAAAGCATGCACGGTGCACGATGCAGGATTGTGCTCTTCAATACCTGCATCCTGCGCCGCTGCCTTAACCCTCCTGACAACTTCTTTTTTACATACTTACAGTGACAGATATTATTATCTATTTTTTATGTGACGTGAGGAGTATGTTATGTATGAACTTGCCCGCGGACCGTTAATGTGGGTCGCCGCTATTATTTTTTTTGCGGGGGTCCTGTACAGGACCGTACAACTGTTTTTATTAACAAGAAAAAAACAGCGCGACCTTTACACGGCAAAGCCGGTTAAGAAACAGGAAGCAACCACGCTGTCCCCCGCAGAGCGTAAAATGAATCTGGTGGTTGCTTTTCAAAACAGCCTCATCGGAAAAAATCCCATTATGGCCATTGTTTCATTTGTGTTTCACTTCTGTCTTTTCGTAGCGCCGATTTTTGCGCTTGGCCATAGTCTTGTGCTGTATGAATCATGGGGGATATCATTCATCAGCCTGCCGGACGGCCTTATTGATGTAATGACCATTATTCTGCTGGTGTGCGGGCTTTTTTTTCTTTTGCGCCGGATTGTTGTGCCACGGGTTCAAAGCATTTCTTCACCCTCTGATTACCTGCTTTTGTTTATCACAACCGCCCCGTTCCTGACAGGTTTTTTTGCATATCACCAGTGGTTTGACTATAAGACGGTCATAACGCTGCATATACTGGCCGGGGAGCTGATGCTCGTTGCTATTCCGTTTACAAAGCTGGGGCATATGGTGTTTTTCTTTTTCATCAGGATACTCATCGGCAGTGAATACAGTTTCTGGAGAGGAAACCGAACCTGGGCAACATAAAAAGCAGTAGCGAGCAATGAGTAATGAGTAAATTTCTTGTTTCTCGTTACTCAGTACTCATAACTCAGTACTACATGATAGGTGATAGTATGCAGGAAGTAGATACACAGAAGATTAAAGCAATGCTTGATCAGAAAAAAGCACGGATGAAAATCTGTCTTGCGGCCTGTGCAAGTTGCAGTCTGTGCGCCGAAAGTTGTTTTCTTTTCATGAGCAATAACAAAGACCCTCAGTATATGCCGTCCTATAAAGTGGTTAATTCACTGGGGAGGCTGTATAAGAAAAAAGGCAAAGCAACCCGGGTTATGCTGGAGGATATGCGTGATCTTATCTGGCAGAACTGCGTTCTGTGCGGGCGCTGCTATTGCCCGTTCGGCATAGATATCCCCTATATGATTTCCTTTGCACGCAGTATTTTGCGTTCGCAGGGCATATCAGGTGTGTTTCCCCACACCTTGGGAGCACCGGAAGATGAATCCGTGGACTCTCAGGATCCTATCAGCCCTTAAGCTAATAGGCCCTGTGATATAAAATGCAAATCAGCTTATAACACACCTTAACAGCTAACAAATGGAGCAGCATCATGATAAAAGCAGAAGTAAAATCCTTGGATGAGATCAAAGAGATGCTCAAGGGATACAGGAAAGTTCTCAACACGGGTTGCGGGGGCTGTGTATCGGTCTGTCTTGCCGGCGGTCAAAAAGAGGTCAACAATCTGAACACCAAGCTCAAGGTTGTCTTCAAGCAGGAAAACATACCTGTTGAAATTGATTCATTTACCGTAGAACGCCAGTGTGAACAGCAGTTTCTGGCTGAGCTAGATCATATAGTCGGCCCCTATGATGCTCTCATGTCAATGGCATGCGGAGCCGGATGTCAGTTTCTGGCCGAGCGCTATCCTGACAAGCCGGTTTTCCCTGCAGTAGATACTGAATTTATCGGAGTTAATAAGGATATTGGCTGGTATGAGGAGCGCTGTAAAGCCTGCGGGGATTGTGTGCTGGGTATTACCGGCGGAATCTGTCCGGTTGCCATGTGTGCCAAGGGGCTTTTCAACGGCCCCTGTGGAGGACCACAGGGTGAGAGTTGTGAGGTTGATAAAGAGGTGCCCTGTGCCTGGGTGAGCATTTACAAACGACTCAAGGGCCAGGGCAGGCTGGACAATATTCTGAAAATATATGCAACACGGGAATGGGAAGATCAACTGCAGGGAAAAATCTTATTAGAGCAATATAAGAGCAGGTATATTCAGGAAACCAAATAAGCTGGTAAGCTGTTGAGCCGGCAAGCTACATGCATACATACAACAGCTTAACAGCTAATAGTTAACACAAGGGAGCTGGCTATGAAATCAGGAAGTAAATTAGAAAAGGTTCTTAGTGAAGGGAAGTTTGCCGTAACCGGTGAGCTTGGGCCGCCCCGGGGCACTAATCCCGATGCCATTAAAGAAAAAGCGCAGTATCTTAAAGGTATGGTTGATTCGGTAAATATTACCGACAATCAGACTGCGGTTGTGCGCATGGCAAGCTGGGCCGCCTCCTCACTGCTTATCCAGGAAGGGCTGGAGCCGAACTATCAGATGGTGTGCCGGGACAGAAACCGGATTGCTATGCAGTCTGATATTCTGGGGGCCTATGCGCTGGGTATTCGGAACATACTGTGCCTTTCCGGCGACCACCAGCTTTTTGGGAACCACCCTAAAAGCAAGAAGGTTTTTGATATTGATTCCACCCAGCTCATCAGTATGGTGAGGAAGATGCGTGATGAGGGCACATTTCAAAACGGACAGGAAATTACTGATCCGCCTAAGATGTTTATCGGGGCAGCATCAAATCCATTCGGGCAGCCCTACGAGTTCAGAGTACACCGGCTCGCCAAGAAAATCGAAGCCGGGGCCGATTTTATCCAGACACAGTGTATTTATAACATGGAGCGGTTCAGGGAATTCATAAAACAGGCTAATGATATGGGTCTTACCGAAAAGGTATACATTCTTGCCGGGGTTACCCCCATGAAGGCCCTTGGTATGGCACGTTATATGCAAAAGAATGTTCCCGGAATGGATGTGCCCGATTGGGTGATAAAACGCCTTGAAGGTGTTGAAAAGAAAAAGCAGGCCGAAGAGGGCATTAAAATCTGCTGCGAGCAGATTGAGGAGTTCAAAGAAATGAAGGGTATAGCCGGTGTGCATGTTATGGCAATCGAATGGGAACAGCGGGTGCCGGAGATTGTTGAAAAAGCCGGGTTGCTGCCGAGGCCATGAAGCAATGAGCAATGAGCAATGAGTAGCGAGTGCTGAGTAATAAGATTATGACGATCATTACTTTTTTTCAAGGATATACAACTTGGCGGAGAGAGCAAAGGTACATACCATGAGTAAGAAACGTTGGTTTTTAATCAGTATAGTTTGTTTGGGGATTGGGGCTTTTTTATTGACGGGGACAGACAGTTTGCGCTCTGAAGATGAACAGGGAAAAGGTGTTGTTGAGACGCCTGCTGTTGAAGAGACGGACATAGCGATTCCAACAGCACAGCCGAACCAGGATGAACTTAGTGAGCGGCATATTTTTATTTCTGTACCGGAAATATTTGAAGAGCTGGACCGGGCACCAGTGAAGTTTTACCATGATAAGCATACCAGTGCCCTGGAACCCGAAGGCTGTGAGGTGTGTCATCCCCAGGATAAAGAAAAGAAATTTGACTTTAGCTATCCGAAAATACGTGATGAAAAGGATAAAGATGCCCTCATGAATGCATTTCATGATGACTGCATCGGCTGCCATAATGAAAAAGCCCAAGAAGGCAAAAAGTCCGGCCCGGTGACCTGTGGAGAATGCCATAAAATTGAGGAAGAATATCACACGAGGAAATACCTGCCCATTTTGCCGGAATATTATGAGCCCTTACGAGATACTTATCACGGTGAATGCCTTAATTGTCACAAGGAGCCTGCAAAAGCAGCTGAAGAAGCAGGGGATCTGGACTGGAAATACTTTTATGTAAAAGAAGAAAAGAAACTTGAAGAAGAATGGCCGAAAGTTGTTTTTGATTATTATATCCATGATAAACACGAAAAAGCTCTGGAGGAAAAATGTGAGCTCTGCCATTATATCTCTCCGGACCTTGAAAAGCAGCTTGCTGCCGAAGGTAAAGAACCTTCCTGTAAAGACTGGCTCAGAGAAATTCCCGAGGATCGCCTTCTTACCGAGGAAGAGACCGCTCATCCGCAGTGTATTAACTGTCATCTTGAACGGAAGAATGAAAACAGGGATTCGGGCCCGGTTTACTGCAAGGAGTGCCATACCGGTATAGAGCGAACCCCTGAAGAGCTCAGAGATGTTCCCCGCATTGAGTGTGAGCAGGAGGAGAGAATCCTGATACAGATTGAGGAAGATGCCCGCATGCAGGGGGTAGCCTTCAATCATAAATCGCATCAGGAAAACACTTGGGGATGCCAGCAGTGCCACCATGATACCCTGCGGGCATGTAAAGAGTGCCATACTGCCGCAGGAAGTGAAGAAGGAGATTTCATAAACCTGGCAGAGGCCTACCATGAGGTCTCATCACCATGGAGCTGCATAGGATGCCATGAGCGTGAAAAACAAAAGCCGGACTGCGCCGGGTGTCACCATATCATGAAAAGCGGCCTTGCAAAGTCTGCCTGCACAACATGCCATAGCGGAAGACTTGAAACACTTGATGCTGCACGCAAGCTGCCGGCACCCGAAGATCTTCTTCCGGATGACACCAAGGATGAAATGGAAATTACTATTCTGGAGAATGAATACAAGCCCTCAAAATTCACGCATCTTGCTATTGTGAAAAGACTGACCGAAATTTCGAATGAGAGCTCTCTGGCAAGCTATTTTCATGTTGACGAAACAGCTATGTGTGCCGGATGTCATCATTTTGAACCGGTGGAAAAGAAAACCAGCGTTGCTCAGTGCAGCGCCTGTCACACTGCCAGAAAAGAACCCCAACGCAGTATACCTGCATTGCTTGGTGCGTACCACCAGCAGTGCCTGGGCTGTCATAAACAGATGGGCGGCACTGAAGAGGAGATGCCCCAGGATTGTGCCGGATGTCATGAGGAAAAAGCAAAAGGGTGAACAGGTAAAAAGATAAAGAGGTAAAAAAGGCTTTTTGACTCTTGGCCTCTTAACCTTTGGACCCCAGGAAACAGCATGTCCACTAACAGACGCAGTTTTATAAAACAGGCAGCCGGAATTGGAAGCCTTGCGCTTTTTGGAAAAAAAGCTCACGCATCCCGCCTGCAGGTCAGTCCTGACCAGTTCGGCGTGCTGGTAGATATAACCCGCTGTGTGGGCTGCCGCAGCTGTGAACAGGCCTGCAACGAGATAAATGAGGACCTGCCGCGCAAATCGCCTGAAACATTTAAAGATACCTCTGTGCAGGAAAAGCGCCGACGCATGGATTACAGCGCCTATACGGTTGTGAACCGCTATGAAAACCGTAACAATCCGGGAATGCCTGTCTATGCAAAATTTCAATGCATGCACTGTTTATACCCTGCCTGTGAATCAGCCTGTATTGTAGGTGCTTTTGAAAGACAAGCAAACGGGGCTGTCATCTATGATGCCTGGAAATGTATTGGGTGCCGCTACTGCATGGCTGCCTGTCCGTTTCAGGTGCCGGCCTACGAATTCAGCAATGTGCTGACACCCCAGGTCAGGAAATGCACTTTCTGTTTTGAGACACGGCTGACCCAGGGAGGAATGCCGGCCTGCGTGCAGTCCTGTCCCATGGAGGTCATGACTTTTGGGAAACGCAACTCGCTAATAAAAATCGCGCGGGAGCGGATCAAGAAATATCCTGCGCGGTATGTCAACCATATTTACGGTGAAAACGAGGTGGGGGGCACAACCTGGATGTATATTTCAAGTGTCCCGTTCCAGGATATAGATTTACCCCATCTCGGCTACCACCCGGCCCCCGGGTATACAGAGCCGATTCAGCATGCTATTTTTAAATGGTTTCTGCCGCCTGCAGCAGTTTTTGCCGGCCTGGGGGGCATCTGGTGGTATCTAAAAAATAAAAAAAGTGATGAGTAACGAGTAATGAGTGCTGAGTAACAAATAAAAAACAAGTGATGAACAACAAGCAACAAACAATTGACAACTAACATTGTTCAGGAACTTATTGCTTCTGAGCTTTGACGTGAAAATTGCTGCGATTTTTCCAGACGCACAAAAAGGATTAAAATATGAGTCATGATGAACATGCTGCACCGGTTGAGAAAAAGTTTTTTACAACCGGGATGAAGATACTGACCGCTATCATGGTCAGCGGACTGAGCTTCGGGCTCTACCGCATGGTTTTCGGTCTGGAAGCGTCGACTAATTTAGATGATCAGTTTCCGCTGGGGCTTTGGATCGGTGTTGATGTTGCAACCGGTGTCGCCCTGGCAGCCGGCGGGTTTACCAGTGGTGCCCTGGTATATGTTTTTCAGCGGGAACATTTTCATGCCATTATAAGGCCGGCACTGCTGACTGCCATGCTGGGCTATACCTTTGTCGGAGTCGGTCTGATGTTTGACCTTGGCCGCTGGTACAACATCTGGCACCCGGCGATCCCTTTCATGTGGCAGGGTAATTCGGTTCTGTTTGAAGTCGGCATGTGCGTGATGATTTATTTAAATGTGCTTTATCTTGAATTTGCGCCGATTGTGTGCGAGCGTTTTATCGGCAGGGTCAACCTGCCCTGGAAGTTTGCCCGGTTCAATGACCTGATAGACATAGTCTTACGGTTTGCCGACCATATCCTGGGAAAGATCATGTTCATTTTTATTCTGCTTGGTATTGTGCTCTCCTGCTGCCATCAGTCATCGCTGGGTACGCTGCTGGTTATTGCGCCCTACAAGATGCATGCGCTCTACAGCTCAGCATGGGGACCGCTCTTTTTCCTCACCTCGGCCTTTGCAGTAGGACTTACCATGGTAGTGTTTGAATCAATGATTGCCTCACGGGCATTCGGGCGTGAACCTGAGATGCATATCCTGACACCGGTTTCAAAAATAATCCCCTATCTGTTGGGCATCTATATTGCTGTAAAACTGGGTGATATGATTTCCCGCGAAACCTACAAGTTTCTCTTGGAAGGTTCAGCACCGGTTATCATGTTCTGGATTGAGTTTGGTTTGCTGACCGTGGTGCCGTTTTTCATGTTCATGTCTTCGGATGTCCGCCGTTCTCCGCGAGGGCTTTTTGTTGCTGCATCAATGTATATTGTCGGCATTCTCTTAAACCGCAGCACGGTCTTTTTTATTGCCTATGAGCCGCTGTATGCCGCCAAGGCCTATATCCCGGCCTTTGCTGAATTTGCCCTGACCATCGGTCTGATCTGTGCTATCATGTTTGTGTACCGACTTGCGGTTACGTTTCTGCCGGTCCTGCCGGCTGCAGAGGAGCATTAAACAGTGAACTGTGAAGGCTGAAAAAGCCGGTGAGCTGTTGATCTTGTTGCTGGTTGTTTGTTAAGCTAATCAAAAGGGGATGGGTTGTTGCAATATGACCCACCCCCTTTTTAATTGTATAATGTAATCAGTTACTAGGCTGCATTACTTATGACTATTAGCGGCCAGTCTGCGGCATCGGGGTGCGTGCTCCAGGCTATGTGTTCGCAAAAACAGCTGTTTTCTTGATTACCAGACATCGCTCGCACCGCCTTTGCAGCTCAATCCGATGCCGCAGACTGCAGGCGTGCCGGAAAATTTCTTTATAGTAAACACCAGAGGATAGTGCGTTAACTACATGCTGGTGAATAATGCGCGGGTTAGGCTGCTTCGCAGACGCTTTTAGCATAATCGTGACATGCCTTGATATATTCCTGGGTGCCAACCTTGTCCTCCACCACATTTAAGGACCCCAGAGAGGTTACCTTCATTTTGAAGACGTGCTCAAGGGTATCAAATATACTTTTGGGGGCATCACCTGAATGGGTATAAGAGCCGAAAGCCCCGCCTGCTTTGCCTTCCAGCCCTGCATTTTTTGCCATAAACAGCAGGGATTTCATCGTCTGCGGCATATCCCTGTGATAGGTCGGGCAACCGAAGAGATAGCCGTCATAACCGCAAAGATCATTGGGGCTCTTAATGTCGGTTGGTTTTTTTTCTTCTGCCTCACAGCCGGCAATTCGGATACCTTCAGCCATGTACTCGGCGAGCTGGGCAGTATGACCGTTCAGGCTTACATATGTTACCAGGATCTTTTTCATAATGATTGTACCTCCTCTCATTTAACCAGTAATGCTGCAAATCCATGACTCTGTAACGTAGTATAATTATTTATAATTCACGCTGAAAAAAAATCAAGATGAAATAAAAATTAATTATATTTAATAATTAAATTTAATAAAAAATAAACAGTAAAAACAAAGCCTACTATATATTTATATTAATATATTGTGCAAACCAGACGATAATTTTTTATGCCACAATATTTTGGAAATCAACACTTGGGGGTTTTACACTTATAATGCAAGCAGGCCAGTACCACCAGCACCATGCTGAAAGCATTATTGCTGCTATCAATGAAGCTGTTGTGTGTGTCAATTCTGAGGGTATTGTCATACTTATTAATCCCGCCTTTACCAGAATTTTAGGTTATGAAGAGCATGAAATAATAGGTAAGCCTTTTTTTATGCTGGCTTATAAAGATGCAAAAATGCAAAAAAGCACATCCCATAATCCGTTGCATCGTTTTATGTGTGCAAATAAAGACAGTATGGAGATGGTGTTCTTCAATAATCAGGGCCAGGCTGTTTCGGCACGTTTTCGCTCTTTCATAATGAGAGACGCAGATGATCAGATTCAAAGTGCTATTGGAATTATCGAAAAGATGGTTAAGCAGGAGGGTGATAATGGAGGAGGCAGTTCCCTTACAGAAAAGATGTGGGAAGCCCAGCAAAACTTTGATAACGTGCTTAACCACACTGCGGATGCAATTATTCTGTGTGACATCAGCGGCAATATAATGACGGCCAACAACGCTTTTGTTGAGATGCTCGGCTATACCCAGGAAGAAGTGGCCAACAGGCATATTGTTGAGTTTACTGATTCTATAGAAGGGATATTTGCCTCGACAACCGGCGAAACAATTACGATTGATCAAGACTACATCGATAAAACGTCAGAGAAAGCTGCTGAGCTTTTTGAATACGGCAGAACAAAATTTGAATCATATTTCATGAGAAAAGACCATGTGCTGATTCCGGCAGAGATAAACATGTCGGTTTTGAAGGACAAGGAAGGCGAGCGACGAGGATCTATCATCGTTGCCCGTGATATTACCAAAAGGAAAATCACCGAAAAGGAGATTGCAGCTAAAACTAATGATCTGCAAAAAACTAAGGAACAATTCGAGCAGCTCATTGAATTATCTCTTGACCCGATTGTTATCAGCGACAGTTGTAATAACATGGTCAATCCCAATGAGGCTTTTTGCAGGATGCTGGGGTACTCCAAAGAAGAGCTTATCGGCAGGCCCCGCCACGAATTGTCCGTTATCGCCCCGGGAACGTATCAGTGTACAACCGGTGAGCAGGTTACATTAACAGAGGAATATTTTTACAAACATCATAATATGTTCCACAGCCTTGCTACCGCAGGAAAAATATCAGGCTGGGAGGGTTATTTTATTACCAAGGATAATAAGCTGGTTCCGACTGTATCCAGCATGGTTTTTCTCAAAGATGAACAGGGGGCAATGCAGTTTTCATTCAGCATCATTAGGGATATAACCGGACAGAAACAGGCAGAGGCAGCCCTGGTAAAAGCTAAGGAAGCTGCCGAACAGGCCAATACGGCTAAGGGCCAGTTTCTGGCTAACATGAGCCATGAGATACGAACACCCATGAACGGTGTCATCGGTTTTACCGATATGCTGCTTGATACGAAACTTGATGACGAGCAGCAGGACTTTGCCCAGACGATTAAGCGCAGTGCCGAAGCCCTGCTATCGTTGATTAATGATATTCTTGATTATTCAAAGATTGAAGCTGGCAAGATTCATTTTGAACAGGCAGATTTTGATCTGGAGATTCTTGCCTACGATGTCTGTGAGCTTATTCGTCCCAGACTTAGAAGTGGTGTGGAAATCCTGTGCAGGCTCGGCAACGATCTTCCGGCCCATGTCATGGGGGACCCGTACCGTTTCAAGCAGGTGCTGCTCAACCTGATGGGCAATGCCGCAAAATTTACGCATACAGGTATGATCGTGCTCTGTCTGGATGTGGAGGATGAGCAGGATGATCAGGTTATGATACATGTCCGGATTAGTGATACAGGTATTGGAATTTCTCAAGAAAAACTTAAATCCATTTTTGAACTTTTCCAGCAGGAAGACACCTCAACTACCCGCAAATACGGGGGCACAGGACTGGGACTTTCGATTTGCAAGAAAATAGCGGAGCTTATGGGCGGCCGGGTCTGGGCGGAAAGCCCTTCTGTAATAGAGGTGGATGATAGTGAGAAGGGCTCTGCGGGTGCAGCGAGCACCACAACAGCAGGACCCGGCAGCACGTTTCATTTTACTGCATGCTTCAAACGATCAAAGAAAAAAGAGGTGCGGCGATTTGCAACAGTATCGCTTGCAGGCAAACATGCTCTGATTACCGATGACAATAAGACAAACCTTCAAATTTTGACCCATGTGCTTGAATCTGCCGGAATGCGGGTTTACGGCTGTACAAATGGTGAAGACACCCTGCAGGCCATCGGTGAAGCCTCTGCATCCGGCAAGCTGTTTGATATCTGCATTCTTGACATCATGATGCCTGATGTAAGCGGTTATGATCTGGCACGAAAAATCCGTGCATCAACAGGTAGTGATCTACCCCTGATAGCTTTTTCTTCCGCCACGGAAAAGGGTGGTGCCGAGAAGTGCAGAGAAGCCGGTTTCAACGGGTTTCTGCCAAAACCGATAAACCGCATTAAGCTGTTTAAAATGATAGAGCGGGTACTAGGAGAGACGTCCGGGGCAGGAAAACCTGAGGGTAAACAGGAAACACACTTTACAACACAATATTCAATGCGTGAAGATACCAAGCGTTCGATCTCAATACTTCTGGCAGAAGACAATCCGGTTAACCAGAAACTTGCCGTAGCTCTGCTGGCCAAGGCCGGTTATCAGGTAACTGCTGTCGGTAACGGTAAAGAAGCCCTTGACCTGTATACTGCTGATTGTGCAAAGTATGATATTATCTTTATGGATGTTCAGATGCCCGAACTCAACGGACTTGATGCAACCAGCAAGATCAGGCAGTGGGAACAACAGCACAGGGCTCAGGGTGAAGATCCTTCTTCCCAGAACCCCGATTCACGACCTTCGATCCCAATTGTTGCCATGACGGCAAATGTTATGAAGGGCGACCGAGAAAAGTGTCTGGAAGCCGGTATGAATGATTACATTTCCAAACCGATTAAGCGTGAAATTGTATTTGAAATGCTTACCAAATGGGTACTTGAAAAGATGTAAGTAATCAATGTGAAGTACTTGATGTAACATTGCTTCAATCTCCCCCTGGTGAAAGGCTTCATAATCTCAGCACCACGCTTTTTTTCAAAGTCAGACATCCTTAAAAAATATAGCAGGCCCTAATAGTTAGTTACATTTCTAAACCCACGGCCCTCCAGAGGCGGATCTGCGACTTTCAGCCGTGCGACCCCTTCGGCATAGCTCAGGGTTTTAAACCGAATAGCTTTGAGCGATTCGGGGAGAATAAACGGGCTGTTGATGCGGCATAGCCTCTAAGCATATATACACTTACTTTTCTTTGCGTGCTCCAAAGAAAAGTAAGCAAAAGAAAAGGCACCCTGCAACTTGTCCGCCAGAGGCGGATGCCCTCGCGGCACGATTTCAGACGGCGGGTCAACAAACTCGCTTTGCTCAGACATGTTGACCCTTTTATCCGCCTGAAATCGCTGCACTCGGCTGCGTTGCAATGGGATTGAGAAAGACAGTGCTTGAGCAACCGAAAATAATATGTCAATGCTGCAAAAAGTCTGTAGTGATTTTCAAGCCCCCCTATGGGGGGCTTCCTAAAGCCTCGCCTTTTAGGCGAGGATAATTACTGCAGTCGCAGTATACTATAGAAAATTGCAGGTTAATTTTATTGACCGTCATTTACTGCATGCCGTATAATAATGATAATTATTATAAATATTTGAGTTAAAAGGTCTTTTTAATGAAAAAATTTGCGGTGTCAGGCATTCTTGTTCTTGTAATCCTGTTTTGCTCTTCTTTTGATTCCAGTGCCTTTACCCCGGGTAGGGTCCAAATAACTGTTCAGGATTTTTATGACCCTGCTGTACCCATTGCATCTGCCGGCGTAACCATGGATCCTGGCGGTTATGTCGATATAACTGATGATAACGGTACCGTAACCTTTACAGATATTATTCCCTATAGAAACTATACGGTTGCCGTTACGCGTGAGGGCTATATCGGCGGCATGCACGGTGAGGGCCGCACAGGTTTTGTATGGGTTGAAAGCGGCCGGACAACCCGGGTTATAATTCCGTTGAAAAAGCAATCAAGAATTTATGGAACGGTGACTTCAGGTACAGGGCCGGTTACGGGAGCCATGGTTGCTCTGGTACGTGAAGGGATAGACGGCCTTGAGGCAGTCATAACGGCTCGTTGTGATGACAGTGGTGCCTACCTTCTGGAATCGGTTGCCGAAGGCAGCTATTATTTACGTGCGGTAGCTGATGGGCATTATCAGGAAGATGAGGCTCTTGTCATTGGGGCTAATGATGAATTGGTAAAGGACTTTACTCTGAGACCGGGTAAGACGCTCATCTCTTTCGATATCAGGTACAACCGGAATTATTATGGCGGTTCGGTCAGCCTCACGCCCAGCACAAATCTGCTTTTCTATAATGATCGTTATCTGGTACCCCTCAGGATGCCTGCCGGAGCAGAACTGCTTGATGTTTCCGGCACCACGGTTACGCCGACACTCCCCGGAGAGTACACATTTGCCATGATTGTTGTTGATTTTAAGGGGGTTGGAAAAGAAACAATCCAGACCATAGAAATGATAAATCATCCAACCGAAGCATATCCTTCAGTTATCCCGGGGCCTTCTGAGCTGCCGCTGCTGGATAACGGTACGGTCTATGCGGTTTCACGCGGCAGTATCAATGTCAGACCGGGAGAAACAGTATACCTGAGAGGGTGGGGCCGTGATTTCAATCTCAATTCGTCCGAGCAGTTCAATCCTGATGCACCTCTTTTCGACATATATGGAAACAAGAACGGTGATTGGCATCAGTCCGCCTTTACCTTTACTTGGAGCCTGCAGGATGAAAACGGTGACGATCAAACAGCACTTTTGCAAAACCCCTTTGCGCAAAACACTTATTTTACCATTCCTGCTCATGCCGGGAAGGATGACAGCTTTTTTGCAACCCTAACGGTTAGCGGGGATGGTGAGCTGGCCGGCGAGCCGTCTGACATTGCCATTGTCGTTGCCGATTATACAGGTGACATGGACGGGTGCGGTGTGTGTCATCAGGAAACGCAGGCAACTTATAAACAAACGTCGCATTATACTGCCGGAGTAGGATGTGAGGACTGTCATGGGCCGGGCAGCCGGCACAGTGCGGACGATGGCAAGATATCCAAAACGCACTGGCCGGGGATGTGCGGGCAGTGTCACAGCCAGTTTGCAGAGTGGCAAAAATCACGCCACTCTGATCCGCTGGCATTTGGTCATGCAGAGATATCTTTTGCGCTGATTAGGGAGTGCTATAAGTGTCATTATACGGAAGGGTTTATAGGTGCTGTTGAAGCACGACGAAATTTTTCCAGTTTTAAATATCCGCTGTTTACCCAGGCACCAAAAGATACACCAAATATTAGCTGTGATGTGTGTCATGATCCTCATGTTCAGGACTCTTATAATCCCACAGGGTTGAGAACCGGTTCTGCTGCTGCGCTCTGCAGTACCTGCCATGAAAAGAAATGGCAAAATGCTACCTATACGGCCAGTGGTGATGAACTTGGTAATGCCTATCACTGGGGTGATTATTCTGTTTACCGGGCAGACGGGAATCCTCACCATATGAAAAAAGGGTGTGCGGCCTGCCACATGGCAAAAGATGTTGCAGATATTGACAGCAGGGGCGTACGCACAGTTGGCGGCCACGGCATGCGGATGAGGGCTATGGGTATAGATGAAGATCCCGACACTCAGGACGATACTATGAATATTGTCGTCTGTCAGAATTGCCATGATGGTTTAGAGACTTTTGATTACAATACTGCTATGACCAGAATTAAAACCAAACTCAAGACGCTCGGCGATCTTTTAAGAGAAAAAAATCACGGCTATCTGCCGCCGTTTCAACCCGGCAAATGTGCTACCTGTCATCGAGGCGGTTCCCTGCCGTTTATTAATGACACTGATGATGAGGTGCTTGGTAAAGCTTACCTGAACTACAAGCTGATCCTGCATGATAGAAGCTTTGGCATTCACAACCCGGGATATATCGAACGTTTGCTGGATGACAGCATTGAAGCGGTAAGTAATGAGCAATGAGCAATGAGTGATGGGAATAACAGGGATAGTCGTTCCTGGCGAAACACCAAACACTAAATACTAAACACCAATCACTAATATTGTGAACAGAAAACAGAGAACAGGGCACAAAAACATAAACAACTTGGAGAAGGAGAGAAGCATGGCAAGTCTACTGGATATACACTCTGTTGCTCAGGAGCAGCTTAGACAAACTTTTACGCTTGACCCGGTTACCTTAAAGCATCCTTTGCCGGAGCGGCCCGGCCGTACACTGGGTTTGGTGAAAATAGACGGAGAGGTATTCAGTTCTGAAAAGATTTCCCGGGCGGTTTTTCTGCGAATATACTTCCCGGTTTATCTGAAGATTCGCTCAATGTTTATTCGGCCCAAAATGGAGTATGACTTACCGGTTTTTGCGGCAGAGGTAATGCTGACCGGTAAAAAAAGAATGGTTATTGTTGATATCCATCGGACCGGGCAAAACACAGGACATGATGATACTGCCATATTTGACCGCATGATAGCAATCAGGGACCGTTATCCTGATCTGCAGGCATATGCCATCAAGCAGAAGGGTAAAATCCAGGAGGTGTTTTCTTATGCTGCTTGTCAAGTACGCATTACCGAGGAACTCGATGATCAGGTTCTCAGTCTTTTTCGGGAATATCTGGGTGTTTTTACTGATATTGTAGCACAGACCAGCCCCCTTGAGGGAGATGTCCTTGAGCGCACCAAAAAGGCCTATGAGGATTATTTAAAAACCCTGGTTGATCATGATCCGGGAGTCAGGGGCTACAAGATGCTGTTTGGTGAAAAGGGCGGAGTGGAACGCTCAATGGATATGCATTTTGCAAGATAGACAGTTGGTAGTAGTCTGTTGTCAGTAGAGAATTGAGATATATATTTCTATTAACACTGCTTTTCACCAGGAATATCCCCTGAAGTTACATTTGCAACATCGTTCAGTATATATTATATATAAGGTAAAATTACTTGAAATCTTTAGGGGGAAGCAATGAAGGTTAAAATTGATTACGACCGGTGTATGGGTGATGGGCATTGCAGTGAAGTATGCCCGGAAGTTTTTGACTATGATGATGTGCAGACCGAAGTACATGTTACATCGGATGAAGTGCCCAAAGAGCTGGAAGACAAAGTGAGAAAAGCTTTCGAGGAATGTGATACCGAAGCAATTATTATTGAGAAATAACCGAACAGCCACCAGCGTACAAAGGGTAGCCTAAAGATAAACGATATAAAATCTCTTGATAGCAAATACTGATTAATAGCTGTAGCGTGCAGTGCTGGGGCGGTGTAGTGTACCCACTAGTACACACAGACATTTTATTTTGTTCGTATACGTTGGCCCCCTTTGGTTTGATTGCAGCGGGCTATATGCTCGCTGCAATATCAGGAAGTAACTATATCGTCCATTGCTCGCACCGCCGCAGTTGCTCTTACCACATCAACCTTCGCAGTGTCAGGGACTATAGAAAAAAGAAAAATGCTCTAATTGAATTATAAAGGTGGATGTATACCCATCCTGCTGCTCACGAATTACGGATTACCGATCAGAGGTTATGCAACGGCTGCAAAAAAGGCCGCCCTTCTGGTTGACCAAGTGTATCAGGTTCTTGATGCTGAATATGTAGGGGACGGCAATCTGATCACATCTCGCATGCCTGATGCTCTGCCGGCTTTCTGCAAAGCTATGTTAAAAGCACTGGCTGGTAATTAAACAAAATAATTGCATCAATAAAAAAGAAAGGAGAGGATATGAACTATGCTAAATCAACTATATTTAGAAGATATGCACTATGTGCCGGCATTGTTTTGGTCGTAACAACCAGCCTGCTCACATTGAAAGCATGTATTCCCGGAATAGTGACTCCCCCTAAGACTGTAGAAGATGTTATCGAACGTATCATTACAACGCAGGATACCAGCGGGCAAACCGGCTCATGGGTGGCGTATGTAGCTAAACAGCCTGTGTCGGACAGTACCCTGATCACCCCGGCAGAGGGAACGAGCACGTATGCTGCAGATGGTGATTTCTGGTTTGCCTTTGTGGATGAGGACCCTTTTGCCCAGTATGAACATGAGGTAAAGTTTATTTTCATTGATGCTGATACAGGCGAAATGACTGTCGAAGATCAGCTGTGGTGGCCGCAGGTAAACGGAACAGCACTTTTTGTAGCCGGTTTAGATTTGGTCAGGGTGTACAGCTCCACTGTTACCGAAGATGATCAGGATGGTACGTCAAGCCGGATACAATCGGCGCTCCAGGACACAGCACCTTCGGCAGACTATGGAGATGCGCCGGATGATACCGAGGCGTATGAAAACGGTTCAGTGGGCGGTATGTTTCCCACTCTGTTTGCCACGGAAAACTCCCTCGATGACCGGCCGGGAGGACATACCCTAACCATAGGGGAAGAGACGCTCGGCAAAGATGTATCGGCCGAGGTGGATGCCAATGACCCTAATGATCCCGACACTGTACCAAACCTGGTTGACCAGGACAAAGATGACAGATTTTTCTGGATTCTCTACCCTGACTTTACTACTAATACCCTGGCAGTACGTTTTCTGGTTGAAGTTGCTGTTGCAGTAGGTGCACCCAATATGGATCGTTTTTTAAATATTCTGACCGACCACAATCGTGACGGTGAGTGGAAAAAAAACAGTATCGGCAAGGAGTGGCTGGTTGAAAATTTTGTGGCAAGGGTCAGACCCGGTACTTCTGAGTGGATATGGACTGAGCCGGTTAACATGCCGCTTGATGCAGATAATAAATTTGGATTTGAGAACTGGACCAGGGTAGCCCTTACCCGTGCACGTATTGACGGCACACTTTTTGGAGATGACGGCTGGGATGGCTCAGGCCAGTTTGAACATGGTGAAATTGAAGATCATTATGTCAACTTTCTTCCGTGGTATGGAGATGATGACGATGATGATGACGACGATGACAATGATGATGATAATGACGATAATGATGACAACGATGATGGTGAAGGCAAAAAGCTGGGACCCAATCAGCCCCCTGCCGGTGATCCCGGCGAAGATGCCGAGAAGTCGACCTGTGAGTATATCTGCCCAACCTTAATGATCCAGGTCCCGATTACCTGCAAGACCCTGATAATTAATTTTGGTGATACCCCCGGCAACAGCTGGATGCAGCGCAACGGCCAGAAAGCGCAGGGATTCTTTACAAAGCGCTTTGGTGACGGCTCGGCAACTTTTCTTAATAAGCCTCCTGCCGACACGGCACTTACTGCAATTAAAACCTTCCTTGCGAGCGGCAAGTGTCTCGATGAGCTGTACCTGTATATCGTTGGTCACGGCAGCCGAAGCGGTTATATCAGAGCTCAAAACGGCGGCGGCAAACTGACGGTTAAAGAATTAAACGAGGCCATCACGACAAACACCCACTGCCCTTCCATGATGAACTATTTTGCAGATGAATGCACCCAGCCCGGATACTGTAATGTGAATATTATTATTCAAAGCTGTTATTCAGGCACTTTTCTTAAAGGCGACAACTCAGTTAAACTTGGTGGAGTTAATGTGCTGACCTCGGCCAGTGATACAAAAAAATCATATGGCAGGGGGGATGGTGACGGCAGTTATGTCAGCAATGCTTTTTGGAAAGCCTATGAAAACAACCAGGCAGATGCTGAGCCTAACGGTGATGGTGATGGAGAGGTTACCCCGGATGAAGCCATGAAGTGGGCTAAAGACAATCATGGCGGTAAAAGAAGTGATCCAGACACCAATCCCGGAGCAGATTGTGACTGCAGGTGTGATCCCTCCGATGACGACAGCGGTACGGACAATGGTACTGATGACGATTCAGGAATCGATGATTCTGATAATGAAACGGATGATACAGACGGCGGTACCGACAATGAGACCGGTTTGACCTGGCAAGATCCTGAGAACGACCTTATTTACTGGTATCAGGCCGGCACTCCCGCCTATGTTGGTCATCTTGATATCATCATGTATGGTATTGTCCCGGTTCAGAACGGCTTTGATGCATTGATTACAACTGCCACGGCACTGCCCGGCGAAGGTGATACGGGTTTTCATGAATATTATGCTTCCTTTGATGCAAATCCGGCAGCACCCAATTATATGCAGCCTGGCCCAACCTACAATGCCGACACGGCCTATATTGCCCAGTTTCTCAATGGTGCCTGGAACATGTTTTTGTTCCAATATTTTGAAGGCGAAGGGTGGGCTTCAATTCCAACAACTTCAACAGTTGATGTGAACGGAGCCGAACTGGTTATGCACATTGATGCCGGTGAAGCAGGTATTGAAATCGGCTCATCTTCTCAGCAGGTGTACATGGCTACCTGGTATAAAGATAATGATGAGCTGGATGTTGGCGATGAAACCACAACTCAGGGGTTGCAGCCTTAGAATTATGTATAGATGAAAAATGGTTTTTGCAATAATCAGAAGCCCTGCTTTTTTAAGCAGGGCTTCATACATCCAGTGATTGAATATATACTTTAAGCATTAAATCTCCACGTTGGCCGTCCGGCATTGTTCTTCCCATGCCCCTCAAGCGCAGAATAGTCCCTGCGGCAATACCGGGGGGAACTACAACCTTGAAAAGCTGTTTTTTGAATCCCCGGGGGATATTTACTACTTTTGTTGTGCCGGCAAAGGCCTCAAAAGCGGTAATAGTAATTGTGCCGTACATATTGGGATCATCATAGGAGCCGCTGGGCCTGATAACCTGTAAACGGGACGATTTTTTCTTTGCAGTCAGTAGCCGTATCCTGTCAGAAATTCCCGTTGAGGGGATGGCTAGAAAGACTTTTAGAAACATTATACCAAAGATAAATCCGCCGATATGGGCCCACCAGGCAATGCCTCCGGCACTGCCACTCCCCGCGGCACTCAGGAACTGCAGTACAAACCATAAACCCAGGAACACAAAAGCAGGAATCTCGATAAAATAGGGGAAAAAGAAAATAGGGATCAATGTTAAAATTTTTGCGTTGGGATAGAGTATAAAATAAGCCCCCATTACCCCTGCTATGGCACCGCTGGCCCCGATGACCGGCACCGTAGAGTTCAGATTGAGCACAAGGTGAGAAAGACCGGATGCTATGCCGCACAGAAGATAGAAAACAATGTAGCGCACAGGTCCCAGACGATCCTCTATATTATCACCGAAAATATAGAGTGACCACATGTTACCCAGCAAATGCAGAAAACCGCCGTGCAGAAACATGAATGAGAACAGAGAAAGAAACTGCTGACCTGCTGTAAAGTAGGAACCGATTTGGTCTACGGTATAGCGGGCAGGCACAAGACCATAGATATAGAGAAAGCGGTTCAACCCTTCGGCCTGTCCCAACTCAACAAGGTAGAGAATAACATTGAAAGCAATCAGGGCAGTGTTTACATAAGGATAATGCCCGCAGGGTGTTGTATCGCGGAGTGGTAGCAACTGCTGGGGCCTTTCGTTTTGTTACTATTTAAATGATTGTATGGCATATTGAGTAAGTATAGAAAAAAAGCTTGTATGTCAACACTATATGATTATAAGATCTTCATATCTGTAGAATTGTTTTTAGTTGCATTCGTCTGAAATCTTTGCACTCGGCTACGTTGCAATGGGATAAAAGTCCCTTTTCAGGGGGCGGCTTCAATCCTCGCCTATGGGTGAGGATAATTGTTAGTAAACGGTATGCAATTGGAACAAAACAACAGTAGAAAAACGACATCAGATGGTGCCCGTAGGCATTATGGCTGGATAGTGCTTGCCATGGGAACGCTGGTGGTGTTTGGATCTCTGGGGCTGGTACGGTTTGGCTATTCGGTAGTGCTGCCATCCATGCAGACGGGTCTGCATATAGATAACATGCAGGCAGGCGTACTGGCAACCGTAAATCTGGCCGGATATCTTCTGTTGTCATTGCTGGGGGGGCCCTGGCAGCACGCTTTGGTCCCTGCTATGTCATTGCCGCAGGCCTTGCAGTAACGGGGGTAGGGATGCTGTTTACCGGATTGATAAACAGTTTCTGGCCGGCAGCAGTCTGGAGAGGGGTAACAGGACTGGGCAGCGGTGCCAGCAATGTTCCGGTTATGGGCCTTTTGGCGGCCTGGTTTGCAGCCCGGAAGCGCGGATTTGCCGCAGAGGAATAGGTGTTTCGGGCTCTTCAATAGCCCTGATAGTGCTGGGACCGCTTGTGCCGCGTATTTTGTCTGCTGCGGGAGAAAACGGCTGGCGTATGTGCTGGTTTGTTTTCGGCGGAGCAACCGTTGTGCTTGCTCTGTGCAGCTTTCTGCTTTTGCGTAACAGGCCCTCGGAGAAGGGCCTGCTGCCATGTGGAGCAGATAGTGATTATAAAGAGCAGGTATCTTCGCCGGGTGGACTTGCCTGGGGCAGTGTGTACCGTGCGGGTATTGTATGGCACTTGGGTCTGGTCTACGTTGCGTTTGGTTTTTCCTACATTATCTATTTAACTTTTTTTGTGAAAAGCTTGATTGCTGAAGGAGGTTATACTACCGAAGCTGCCGGTAACCTTTCTTTTCGGTATCGGCCAGGCGGTTGGGCCGAGCATTGCCGGAGCCATGGCTGATGCGGCCGGATCATTTGCACCGGCATTCCTGCTTGCCGCGGTAGTGTCTCTGGTGGGGGCCGGCGTCTCAACACTATTGCGGCTTAAAAACTGAACAGGCTAAAAGCATTTAACAATATTATTCAAAGGGGTTTAAATCCTCTACATATATTGCCTCAAGTCCCTCAGGCAGTTCATCATTATCTTCTATGTAATCATTAATCCATTTACAGCCTTCCCATTCATCACCGACATAATATGCCGTTATATACATGAGGTTATAAGAAAGTGATCCGTATTGGTATGCCCAGCCGTATTGCTCATAGGTCTCGCCGGGCAGGACCGGGTTTGAGCTTGGCCACCAGCGAGGATCTGCATCGCGTTCAACTTTTTTATTAAAAAAGTAGTATGGTACTGAAAAACCGTACTCCCCGTTGTTTTTAATAAGCAGATCAGCGCAGGCTTCGGGGGTTCCCTGGTAGGATGGGCAGGATTCCCGTTCTGAAACACCCAGGATCTCCAGATCATCGGTGGCATCACATTCCGAGGCATCAAGGTCACCGTCGTCTTTTTCCTCGATTGTAATCGTAATGCTGTCAGTGCCTTTATTGCCATCTTCATCAGTACCTTCAAGGGTTATACCATGTGTGCCAACGGATAAATACCCTTTATAAAAATGTGCTTCAGTCCCAATGACTCCATCCAGACTTGATGTCCACACCAGATCTACCGCATGTATCATGCTCAGCCCGTCCTGGTCCTGGGCTTCTGCCGTAAAAGTAACCGATGTGCCCTTTTCATAGGTGTCCCCGTCCTGGGGCCTGGTTATAGTAACGGTTAATGAATCCGCGGACGGCTGCTCCTCATAAATCACGTCCAGCCACTCAAATCCCACGAACTCCTGAGAAGTTTTATCAGTACCATCCGCATCTTTGTACGTTGCTTCACCCAGGATATAGAAACCCAGACGGTTGCGGCCTTCTTTGAGATCGGTGCTGCGTCCGTCATAAGATATGTATTTCCCGTTTTCGTCATAAATTTTTAAATGACCGACAGTTCCCTCTACCTCGACCTCGAAACAGAAATCACCATACCCCGTGACTTTATATTCGTCCACAAGCTCCCCCAGCCGGGTAATAGAGTAATCCGGGTTTTTCTTGCCAATGTAGAGTGTGTAGTCAGGGAAATGCTCGTCACCGATAGTCTCGCCCACAAAGGCGTCCCACAGCTCCTGGCCTTCTGTGCTTGGATCAAAAAGGTCATTCTTTTCCTTAAAATATATACGGGGAAATGCGTACTTGTTAAACTTTTCCGTATCATTATCAGGTGCTTTAGCCCCTGAATAATACGGTGCAAAGGATTCATTATCAAAGTTAAGCACTATCTCACGTTCCTTGCCCGGAAAGTTTGGATCAGCTATGTGCAGGACCCCTTCTTCCCGGCCGCGGTCGTTAATTCGGAGGGACTCCTTGTAAACAATCATGGCGTGGCCTACCCGGTTGCCTTTTTCAGTGGTTCGTTTTATTCCCACATACTGGGGTTCGCCGGTTATGATCATTGCGCCGGCAAACGTCTGATAGGTGTCAAAGTCATTTTTTTTCTGGTCATACTAGGTCAAGTCATATTTTTCGACGTTTTTACCTATCTCTACCTGGGCCACCGAGCACAGCTTGTAGGCCAGCACATCGTCCTGCCACAGGTCGGGTGTCGGGTGATAGATATTGCCGTCATTGTCATAGGCCCCGTTCAGGGGCGGCATATCCCCCCGCAGCTTCTTTTCGGTATAGTAATACATGGCCATCATGCTCTGCCCGGCGCAGTGTCCCCTGGGGGCAATGTATGAGCCGCGGTTTACAAACTGCCAGTCATCAGTACCCGGTTTGAATTCAGTATCAATCACCGCAGCTAAACGCTCTTCAGGTATTGCAAGTGCAATTTTTTTTGAAAAGTGACGGGTAGCCACGGTTAGTGAGGCCTCATCATCGCTTACGCGAAACATGGCCTCAAATCTTTCGGACTCCTCATCATAGAAAAATGCCATGGCAAAGTGGCCCTCAGGGATGCTGACCGGTATGGTCACGGTCATGTACTGCTCAGAGAACTGGCCGCCGTTTTCAACACTGACCAGGGGGGAGAGGGGTATCGAATCGGCAGGCAGGGAGTAGTTTTCAACCGTCTGGTATGATATGGTGAAGGTCTGGTTAGAAGTATAGGCATCTTCGGGCACTTCGATGGTAAAACCGTGCAGGGGGTCACCGGGTTTGTCTACTACTATGGTGTCGCCATCAGGGCTAACGGTTTCAGTTGTAACATCAACCGGATCACCAAGCACAAGCGGCGGCCGTGAGAGCCGGCAACCGGTACTGCAGCACAAAACAAATGTTAGAATCGTAATGATAAAACATAATTTTTTCATAGTATCTCCTTTTTAAATCCCATTAATAACGAAACTTCTATCAGCACAGGTTGGCTGACAGAAGCCTTTTGGTTCTATCAAAAAGTATAATTTCCCATGACTTTAAAATGACCCTTAGGGATATTATTAAAAAAAACCGATATGCTATACTAAAGCTGCAATAGTAATTATGTCAAGCAAATCCGGCAGGATAACAGATAATCTGAGAGATTTTTGGTGTTTTATTTATGGACAAACTAATGTTGAAATTGTTACCCTTGCACTGATCTTTAGGAAAAAGAACAATGAGTACACTTTTAATCCATAGCAGAAACATATCGATAGAAAACCTGCGGTCTTATTTCCCTCAGCATATCCGGATTCTGACAGAAGAGGAGCATGCACTACAGTTTCTCAATGACCGTGAAGCGACAATCACGGTTTCTGTACCTGACCTTCACAGTGATGACTTTCAACTGATCCCCACAGCGAGTGTTGCAGCTCATACAACATACGGGTATCAATGCTGCCTGCGCAGGGAAAGCATTGAAAATAATACTACGCGCGAGATTGCATTAGCAGGTATCGGTGTGCTGCCGGATACTATGGGTGCAGGCTTGAACATGGCAGGCGAGATTGAAGCCCACATCGACAGCTTTATCATACGTAAGAATCAAAGGGCTCTATCGCTGGTTTTTTATCTTTATGCTGAGGATATTCACTGCCTTCTGGCACAGCCGTTTTTACTGTCGGTTTCAATAACACCTCTTGTGGAAGTGAAAGCTGCCCCCGGATTTGCAGTCGATGCGGGGCATGACATTCAAGTACCTGCAAAGAGCCAAATGATATACAGCGCAGAAATACAAAAAAGAATTTGTTCTCCCACCTGTCTCTCCATGGTACTGGACTGCTATGGCAGGTCGACCGATCCCGTAACACTGGCTGAGCAGGCATACCATAAAGGACATGATCTGTATGGCGTATGGTCGTCTAACATTTGGGCGGCCTCACATTACAACTGTCTCGGTTATATCCACCGTTTTAGCGGGTTTGATGAAATGAAGGGTTTTTTGGATAATGATATCCCCCTGATTGCCTCAATCAGTTACAGGGCCGGAGAGCTCACCAACGCGGCCATACAGGAAACCAGCGGGCATCTTGTGGTGGTAAGAGGATACAATCCCGGTGTGGTAATTGTCAACGACCCTGCCGCACCTGATTACTCAACCGTGAAACGGGCATATGTGCTTGATGAATTTATGCGGGCCTGGCTGGGACACAAGGCCGTAGCGTATGTATTGCTGCCACCTGCTGCATGAATATCTGTAGTGTTTTTCAAGCCCCCCTAGGGGGCTTCCTAAGCCCGCGCTTTTTAGGCGAGAATAATTACTAGATCATCTATTGCTCGCACCACCGCAGCTGCCCTTGCCACAACAGCCGTTGCAGCGCTCACGGTCTATAGCAAAAAGGGAAATGCTCTAGCCCCCATCGGTTTGACAGAAGGCCGCATTGCAATAGAGATATTCCACTTTTGCCTTGTGCTTGAACTCTTCATTGGCCAGAAATTCAAGGGTGCTTTTTGAAGCGCTGTCCCGGACTTTATCAATGAAGTCTGTATAGAAGCTGTAAGCGATTTCTTCATGTGCGATTGCCTTATCAATTATATTTTCTACGGTTGGCTTTTCCATGAACTGCCCCTGCATGTTTTTATGATGGGTTATAAACCACGGTACTCCTGAAATAAAAATAGTAATAGAACAGCAGTATTTATTAAATTTTGCATATCATTTTCTTCTTTGGTATAGTGCCAACTTATTAAAAAAACAAGAGATAAAATGATAAATTGTAATTGGTTATTCGTAATCAGCAATGTATAATTTTTGTTTGTAGGGAGGAAAACGAGTATGAAGACCATAGCATTTAACGGCAGTGCCCGAAAGGATGGCAACACAGCTATTCTCATCAACTATGTTTTTGAAGAGCTTAAAAAGGAAGGAATTGATACTGAGATGGTGCAGCTTGCAGGTAAAAAGATTAGAGGCTGTATTGCCTGTATGAAGTGTATGGAAAATAAAGACCGGCGCTGCGCGGTTGCTACCGATATCGTCAATGAGTGCATCGGGAAGATGCTTGACGCTGATGCTGTTATTATGGGGTCCCCTACCTATTTTACCGACGTTACCGCTGAGATGAAGGCCCTCATTGACCGGGCAGGCTTTGTTGCCCGGGCCAATGATAACATGCTGAGTCACAAAGTGGGGGCTGCAGTAGTGGCTGTGCGACGGGCAGGGTCAATTCACACATTTGATACTCTTAACCATTTTTTTCTCATCAGCCAGATGGTTGTGCCGGGATCTATTTACTGGAACCTGGGCATCGGCAGACAAATAGGAGATGTGCTGTCTGATGATGAAGGCATCCAGACCATGCAGGTTCTTGGTCGGAATGTAGCCTGGCTTCTTAAAAAATTGAAAGGGTAAGGTGTATAGCTCTTTACATTTCTAAAGAGCTCTTATGTGTTCTTTCAATACGCAATAAAGCCAAATCAATCGGTGAGATTGCCGGGGAAATGATTGGCAAAAAGTTAAAGAAATAAAGAGGTTAAAAGGAGTTGTAGATGGGTCCAGGGAAAGTACTCATTTTTTTAATCATAATTTTTACTCCGGTTGGACTGGTTGTTGGTGCACTGATAATGTTTGCAGGCATTCCGCTGTTCTATCGTCTGCGCAGGACTCCCGTAGGGCAAAGAAGAATCAGGTTTATGGCCAAACTGGGGTTAACGGTACTCTTTACTTTAGCATTTGTATCCCTCATGTGCATTATAAATATCTATGACATAAAAAAAGATGTCGATGACTATTGGAAATCACGCGGTGGGTGGAGTTACTGGCGGATGCCTCTGGGAGAGCCCTATGAATTGTGCATGGTTGACACAATGGAACAGGGCTATATAGGCACCTGGAAGCAGGACGGTTCGATCCTTGATAATATCGTAGCGTTTGAACAGCACGACACTTTGCTTGCCGGTGCAACCCGAACTGTCGTTTCAGGTGAACAGGATGAAGACGTAGGCTGGTTTCTTTTTGATTGCGGAAACGGAAATCTGCAGGTGTTTACCACTCTTGCCGAGGCCCAAACAGTATGGTACCGCAGTGGCTTTGTAATGCCTGCCAAGATGAAGACAGTGAGGGAACATTGGTATTACTATTGGAAAATAGTAGAAGAAAAAAAATAGTACTATGCCAACCACTATTGACGTGCTTTGTGTAGGGCATGCTTTTTTTGACCTTGTGTTTTCTACTGAACACCATCCTGCTACCGATGAAAAGATGAGAGCCTCTCAGTTTTTGAGCTGCGGCGGTCCGCTGCAAAACTCTTTTGCGTGCTGATGTGCACATTTTTTACTTTTTACCTTAGTGCCGGATTTATGTTATAACGTGATTATGCAGTAATACGTATATTCATTAGAGAAGTATTCATGAAAATACTTATATGCGGCGGTACCGGTCAGCTTGGCCGAGAAAGTGCGCAGGTGCTTAAAGTAAAGCACGACGTTATCACTTTAGGATCACACGAGCTTGATATCACAAGACCCGAGATGGTCAAAGATGTGATCCAGCAGTTCAAGCCTGATACCATACTTAACTGTGCTGCCTATACCAGGGTCGACGAGTGTGAAAGCAAGCGGGAACAGGCCTGGAGGGTTAATGTGGAAGGGGCCAGGAACCTTGCCATGTATATACACAGATATGGCGGCAAGCTCGTTCATTTATCAACCGATTATGTTTTTGATGGTAAAAAAGAGCCGCCGGAGCCGTATGTTGAAGATGATGTACCGGCACCACTCTCTTATTATGGTATTACGAAGCTTGAAAGTGAGCGGGTTGTGCGCGAGATAACTGATCAGCATATCATTATCAGAACCGCCTGGATGTACAGCGCCAGGGCGCAGAATTTCCTGACAACTTTGCTTAAACGCACTTTGAATAAACCGGCGTGCGAGATCAGGATAGTTAATGACCGGTTCGGCTCTCCAACCTGGGCATACAGGCTGGCCCTGCAAATCAGGGTGCTTGTTGAACTTGATTGTCAGGGTACCTGGCATGCCACATCAGAAGGGCACTGCAGCTGGTATGAACTGGCGTGCTATTTTTTGGATAGAATGAAAGTACGTCATGTTATTGTTCCCTGTGCTACCCGGGACTATCCCACTGTAGCAGAAAGACCCGGAAACTCGATACTGGAAAATCGCAACCTGAAGCAGGCCGGCACTAATCTCATGCAAGACTGGCAACATGATGTTGATCAGTTTATTTCCGGTTTCCGGGAATTTTTGTTGCGTGAGGCAAAAAGTTAAAAATTTGTACTATTGCTTAAACGGCAAACGGAGATGAAAGATACGGACACAGCAAAAGAACAGCTCATTGCAGAGCTTTTAGAGGTGCGCAAGCGCAATGTTGAGCTTGAATCGCTCAAAGCCGAGCATATAAAGGCTGAAATCTTACGTGCAGGCACAGGAAAAGATAGGGGTTATATATGTGGTCCATGGGGGCATGGACGTTAATACCGACCAGCATATGTGGGACGCCACGGTACAGCAGTTTTCTTATGACCACAACCATTCTGTCTATAACCTCATTATCTGGAATCGCTTTTTTTGGCCATTGGTCCTGGATACGGAAACAACGGACTTTGCAGTCAGATTTATTAGAAAGTATGACTTTTCCTATGCCCGTATTGGAGGTATTGATCCTTATCATAGTATAACCGCGCAACAGCTTGAAGATTTAAAAACTGAACTCGACAAGAATGAATACGGGCTGAAATTTGAAGTAGAGTGGGCCGGCTGGCAGAGCTGCTGGCCGGCTATGTTCTGGCTGCTGCGCTCAATGAACTGTAACCACATAACATACGGAAATTTATTACGGTAAGAGGGAGGCTATGAAAAAAATACCATATTATGAACGTATAACCGAAGCTCTTGCACCGCTCAGCCCGCAATCTATGACGCAGTACAGAGGAGACGATATCACGCAGTTTCATGAGATTACAACAGACATGATGACTCAGTACCTGCAGGCTTTCAGCGCAGACAAACTGGATAAGATCGTTACGATTACAACCGAGATCCTGGGCGGCAAAATTATTGTACACGGTACCACCATTGTTCCCACGGATGAATACCCTCTGCCCCTGTTCACTTCGGAGCTGGTCCAGGCTGTAAATCATCTCAGCCTGCGGGTGGATTTTATCCCCTTGGCAGACCTGGCATGCGATCAGGACTACATGAATAAATACATCATGCCCCTGGAAGACCTGTGGAAAAGACACCGGGAGATTGAAGGCTCAGGCATTGAGCGTTACGTGTGGCAGCGTGTTATGCTTTCCCCCTTTTATTCTTACGGGAAATTTAAGTATGGAATTGATAATATTGAAGAAACATCCCTTGAGATTACGATCGACTATTTGAAACGTTACACGGAAATATGGTCTGAGGTTCAAAAGGGTGATCCGGAGTATCTGAAACCGCTTAACGCGAGAAAACATACCATGCTTCAGACCATGCTGGAATACGACCCCGGCGAGGGCCCCCTCAAACAAGCTCTGGGGAAGGAGACGGCCCACAAAATCCTTGCGCTGCTGTTTTAAGGCGTTCAAAAAAATTACGGATTAATATTTTATGAGGAGATTGTTTACATGGCTGTGCATGAATTAACACCTGAAGAACGTGATCAAATGATCAACAAGGCTTTGGAGAAGATGAATATCAAACGCCGGCAGCCGAGCCGGGAGGAACTGGAAAAAGAGATCATTGACTACCTGAGTAAAAAACAGCCCTGCAGCCTGGCGACCTGCAGCTGGGACGCTGTGCCCCGCATCTCTGTTGTGGACTATGCTAACGATGGTCTTACAATTTATATCCTCAGTGAAGGCGGTGACAAGTTTAAGAACCTGAAAGAGAATAACAAGGTTGCTGTTGGAATCGGTACCGGCTCCAAGGCCCTGAAAACAAGAGGAATCAACATATGGGGTATTGCGGATGTTTTTACTGATGATACCCCGGAATTTGAGTACGGCATGAAGATTTTTGAACCGGTTTTAAAGGATATGGCCGAGGCCCTGGGGGTTCCTTTCCAGGTGCCCAAAGGGATTCTGCGCATGATCAGGGTAACTCCCACAAAAATTGTCTATCACCACACCATGAAAGGAATCAAACATGCTGTTTGGGAAGCACCTTAGCCTCAAGCAGGCAGTGGACATCTATTACCGAGTCGTTCGCGTGATCCTACCGGTGATAATAATCCTGTATTGGTCAAGCAGTGCACTGCCGGAAGAGACAGAGAGCTATCCGCCGCTGCCCGAAGCGCTGGAAGCACTTGAGTCGGATGACGAGGTCATCGTGCGAACAGAGGAATTTCCAAGTCTTCAGGGCAATCCATGCTTGTATGTTTTTGAGCCTAAAAACTTAGACCCGAATACCGGATTTATCTTTTATCCCGGAGGATTGGTTGACCCACGAGCATATGCTCCTCCGGCGTACCGGATAGCTGCCCAGGGGTTTTTAACTGTTATTGTCTGTATGCCCCAGGACCTTGCACCGTATGGCTCTAACCGTGCGAATAAAGTTTTGCGGCGCTATGACTGGATAGAAAAATGGGCGATCGGCGGACATTCGGTCGGCGGATCATTTGCCTGTAAGTTCGCTCGGCAATTTGCCTATAAACTGGACGGCGTTATATTGTGGGGGTCATGGCCCTCGGTGCTTTTCAGGCTTGATAGAAAAGATATACAGGCTATCTCAATTTACGGCTCAAATGACGGATATCCGGAAGAGATTCAGGAAGGTGCCAAACACCTGCCCGAAGACGCGATATTTGTTGAAATTCAGGGAGGCAATCATACTCAGTGCGGCTACTATGATACCGCCCCGGACCCTGTCCAGCCCCACGATGGTATCGCTGAAATATCCAGAGAAGAGCAGCAGGATCAGATGATTGCGGCAACGGTGGAATTCCTGGGGGAGTTGTAAATGTCAGGATAAATGCTTTTAAAAAGAGCGGGTAGCCATTGAGGGAAAAAGGCTAAAAGGCAAAGAGAATAACGGGCACAATAAAATGTAAAAAGAGGTGGCGTAAGAAACCTCACCTTTTCCTGTACAGTAATTTTTTAGACGGAAGGAGAAAGCAACGTATGAAACTGCTGGAACCTGGTTACATCGGTAAGCTGGAAATTAAAAATCGTATTGTTTTGGCGGCTATGGGTGCCCACGGGTTGCATGAGCCCGACGGGGACTGGGGAGAGCGCTATCGGGCCTACTATGAGGCCAGGGCTGCCGGCGGTGTCGGCCTTATAACGACCGAGACCACGTTTGTTTCCCAGGCATTAGAGCCTTTTACACAGGGATTGTTCAACCCGGCCTCCGACAAGCACTTGGCTTCGATGCGCCGACTGGCCGACACGCTTCATTCTTACGGCAGCAAGCTCAGCATTCAGCTGACCGCCGGTTTCGGCCGCGTTGTCCCGCCTCCGGTCGTGCCAGAAGGGGTGAAGCCGGTTTCAGCCTCAGAGAATACGCATTATTCACCGGTTATGCCCGATGAAGCTGCCTCCCGGTGCCGGGCCATAACTACCGAGGAAGCCGAGGCATTGGCCCGGTCGTTCGGCTTGGCTGCGATGCGCTGCCGCGAAGGCGGGGCGGACTGTGTTGAGCTGCACGGTCATGAGGGCTACCTGCTGGATCAGTTTATGACCGGGCTCTGGAATAGGCGCACTGACCGCTACGGCGGTTCCCGTGAGAAACGGCTTACCTTTGCCCGTGAAGCTATAGCAGCAATTCAGCGTGAGGCCGGTACCGATTTTCCCGTTATATACCGCTACGGCATTACGCATTATCTGGAAGGCGGCCGGGAAGAGGAAGAAGGTCTTTGGATTGCCACTGAGCTGGAGAAGATGGGAGTTGCCGCGCTGCATGTTGATGCGGGCTGTTATGAAACACACTGGTGGCCGCACCCGCCCCAGTATGCCCCGCCGGGCTGTATGGTTGAGCTGGCTGCTAAGGTCAAAAAGATCAGTACGCTTCCGGTTATTGCCGTAGGGCGTTTGCAATACCCGGAGGTAGCCGAAAAAACACTTGCTGACGGCAAAGCCGATTTTATCGCCATCGGCAGGGGACTTTTGAGCGAGCCCCAGTGGGTCAATAAAGTACAAAGCGGCAGGATAGAGGAAATTTGTCCCTGCCTGGGCTGCCATGAGGGCTGCAAATGGCAAATGATCGTCGGGGAACCGACCAGCTGCTCGCTTAATCCTGCCTGCGGGCATGAAATCGAGTGGGCCCTTACCCCGCTGAAACAGAAACGCTCTTTACTGGTTGTGGGCGGCGGCCCGGCAGGAATAGAGGCAGCCCGGGTCGGTGTTGAGCGCGGTTTTGACGTTACCCTCTGGGAGGCGACAGACCGTCTGGGCGGCAATCTCTGGCCGGCTGCAAAGCCGGACTTCAAGCACGATATTTTAGATTATATTAACTATCTTACGGAGCTTGTCGGCCGCCTGCCGATTGATATTGAATTCAATAAACAAGCCGCTGCCGCGGATGTTAAGGGTTTCGCTGCCGATTATGTTATTATTGCAACCGGTGCAAAAATGGTGCTCCCTCCGTTTAGTGAAGCAACAGACAGGGTGCTGACAGCGATCCAGGTGCTCAACGGCATGGAGCCGCAAGGAGAGCAGGTGCTTGTTATGGGTGGCGGTATTATGGGTACTGAAACTGCGGTTTATTTGGCGAACCTCGGCAGGCAGGTAGTTATAAGTACCAGGCGGGAAGCAGATCAGCTTGCTGTAGAGCTTTTTGATCATAACAACCATGCTATGCTTATGCAGATGGTAGAGGCTGCCGGCATTGATGTGCTGCCGGGTACAGTGCCGGTAAAGATCGACAGCGACGGTGTTGTGGCCGACCAGAATGGTGTTGAGAAGAAAATCCGGGCCGACAGTCTCGTTTTTGCCGGGCCTTTACAGTCTGTAAACGAACTGACTAAAGCACTTGGTAATACTGCCGGAAATATTTTCAGTGTCGGAGACTGTGTGAAACCTGACCGGATCATGGATGCCGTGTGGGGCGGATTTAAGGCGGTGAGGGAGATCGAACTATAAAATATTGCAATTCCATCCTCAATAGTGTAATAAAAAATCTGATGATAGGTGCATGTGCCCGAGGCCCTATAGCCATAGGGTTCTTCCCGTATGATTAAAGCAAGAAACACAATGAAAGGGAGAGTCGTTTCTGATACTGCCAATTTTTTATGACAAGACCGCTTGCTTTTTCTAAAAAATATCACACACTAATTCTGCTTATCCTGATTACTGCGCATTCCTTTTTAATGAATGGGTACTGGCTTTCGCGTAATGATAATACTGTAGCAACCTATATTTCATCTATTAAAGCACATGTTGATCCCAGTCTGTTTAAAAACTCTATATATGTTCAGGCTGTGCAGAGAACCAATCTGAGAATCGGTATTTTTTATGATTTTTCACCATTAATATATAAATATTTTGATTTTGAGACTTTTGCAATTGTTCAGGCAATTGTCAGTCTGTTTTTTATTAACTGGGGAATCTATACGCTTGCTAAGCTGTTCTTTAAAAATGCATTTGCAGGATACCTGGCCGCACTTCTCTATAATGTCGTATTGAACAACTGGACTCTTGGTTCGCCCGCCCCATACTTCAACTACTTTCATCACGGACTGCAATATTCATATCCCCTTATCCTCTGGTCCCTGGTTTTCTTTTTTACAAAAAGATACCCGCTTTCAATGTTTCTTGCCGGAGTATCATGGGCTTTTCATACTATGGGTGCCGCCTTTCTTTTTCCAGGTTATTTTTTATATTGGCTTTGCCACCTGAAAGAAATAAAACCGCGAACCATAGTTGCGTCCCTGCTTGCCTTTCTTGTTCCGGCACTGCCTTTTTTTATCAGATCTTTCGATCATATAGGTTTAACCAGTGAAGTTAGCCACTTATGGCTGGAAGGTATTCGATGGGTGATGTGGTTTACGTGCTTGCCGAAAACCTGGCCGCTTTTCTGGATTGTTCGTGCCGGTCTGTTTTTCTTTCTCTTTCTGCTTTGTTTTTATCAGATAAGAGACAAGCAGGTAAAAAGCTGGATTTTTATCTTTATGATTTCAATAGCGCTCATGTGTATCCTGGGAACACTGTTTGCAGATGTATTGTATCCGAGCCATTTTATCATTAAAACAAGTCTCTGGCGCAGCACTACGATATATCTTTTTTTAGCACTGCCCTGTATTGCCTGTGCTGTGCTGCGGATATGGGGCCGATCAATTACCCGCAGGTTTTTAAGTATTGCACTTATGGTAGTGCTTACAGGCTTTTTGGAATGCTTTACACCTTATTATCTGGCATTCTTTATAGTGTCGGCTGCGTATGTGCTGTATGAACATCAGATATTAAAAAGGATCCCTTACCTGCAGGGAAAATTCCCATTCCTGTTTTTTATTATGTTGTCGTTATGCGTTTGTTGCCAGAGCTTGTTTGACCGGTTGTGCATACCACTGGTGGTGTTTATCCTGTTTGTCCTGGGATTTTTGTTGATTATACGATTACTGGAAAAGTATAACCTTTCTATCAATCCATACGTTGCAGCAATACTCTTTATAATGATTTTTGACATCAGTGTGCTGTATTATAAAGGAGGCCCTGAAATCTACTATCATGGAACTATCCAGGGCAAACGCGACCCCTGGGCCGATATTCAGATGTATGCCAGGGAGCATTCACACAAAGATGATCTTTTTATTGTTCCGCCCTATATGGCCGGCTTCACTTTTTATTCTTTACGGGCAACTGTTGGGGATTGGGCTGAAGGCACCACCCTGATTTATCTTGATAAACAGTTTACCGATGAGTGGTTTGAACGCATGAAAGATCTGGGCTGGAGAACAAGTTATGCTGCTAAATCGGGTTATAACAGCCTGACGACAGAAGCTGTGGCTGCTGCTGCCCAAAAGTACGGGGCAAAATTTGTGGTTACGGAAAAGCCGAAGACCTTTGCACTTCCCCTACTGTATGAAAATGAACAGTTCGTGCTTTATCGCGTTTTCCTTTAAGCGTTTCAAAATCGTCATTGTCAACATAAGCATCTGATCTTGTGTCCCCAGGAGGGCTGCTAACGCCTCTACTTTCAGTATGTTAATGATAAACTGCAATGTTGCCAATTATGAGCATGTTTGTATATGAAGATCAGAACCATGCCGGCCTCTTCACAACTTACCCAAAAGCTGGATGCTCAGAGCAACGGGCGCTCGTTTGCCTTTTTCTATGTTACCAACCAGTGTAATCTAACCTGCCGGCACTGCTCATTTCAGTCGAGCTCTGAGCAAACCGGTACACATATGGATACAAATATCACAGTGAGTACTTTGGGCGAACTCAAAGGCATTCATGATATTACTCTGACCGGGGGCGAGCCGCTGCTGCATCCTGATTTTGCTGAAATACTGTCTGCAGCCTGCCGGAATGCCGGACTTGTCTATGTCATGACCAATGGTATTGAGCTTGTAAGTAAAGAAAGCCTGCGCTTACTGGCTAAAAAAAATGATCTTGCCGGGCTGAAAAGACGGCTGAGAAAAGCATTAAAGGAGTTCCCTGACAATACCCATCTCTTTTTGCCCCTTGACAGTTTTCACCTCAGGGCTTTCAGACCCTTTACCTTTTTACTGAGCGGTCTGGCAGAGCTGGCACGTGAATTCAACAGCAAACCGGATAGGCCCGGCATCGGTTTTCTCTGTAATGAGGTTTCATCGCAAAAAAGCGAGCAGCTCACGGCACGGTTTAAGGTCCGTCAGTATGCCCACATCGGCACAGCCATGTTTTCTCCCTGGCGGGATGAAAAAGATATTCGCAGGTGGTTTTTTTCGCATCAGTTAAACCAGGTTCCTTTTCCCGGAGGAATCTATATGAACTATAAAGGGGTATATCTTAACGAGGCGGCCCTGCTGATGGATCTCAGACAGGGCCTTGAGACACCGCTCAAGCTTGGGGGGCTGGATACCGGCGGCACAAGTAATCAACTACAAGCCCTTTATTCTAAGGGATTTAAAAAGCTGGTGATGAAAGGACGATTATAAAAAAGCCAATTGCCAAAAAAAGTTCTGAGTAATAAGCAATGAGCAATGAGATGAGAAAGGGTGTGCAAAATTTTCAATATAATGATTTTGTTAAGATATATAGTACAGTGTCACTTTTGAATTTGGGGGTAATGATTGAGCGAGGGTCTTTGGTGTTGATTGCAGCGGGCTAAGTGCTCGCTGGAACGACTGTGTCTTATAGTATAGGCAATTGCTCACACCGCCCTTGCTGCCTGTCCCGAGCTTGTCGCGGGGCTCAAAACCAAAGACCTTCACCGATCAACTGACAAATTAAAGTGTGACGCTGTAGTAGTA
>JANQFE010000076.1 GCA_028278025.1 Thermodesulfobacteriota bacterium
ATTGCTCAATTCTGGCGCAGAACGAACTGTTGGGCATATATCAAAAATGGCCTGCCGGCCCGCTAAAAACAGAATTTGCCGGATTTGGGACAGGCCCTAATTAGCATACCGATAAATTCAGGTGGGACTACTGGTTGCGAAAATGGGATAACATGCAGTATCTTATAAAAACCATGTCGATACTCCTGCTGATCTTCATTTTGGGGAAAAATATGGGGGACGCTGTTTACAATTTACACTTTAATTTAAATTCGCTGCAAATACGTGCAACAGCTGATGTTGACCAATTATGAGTTCCCTTTAAACATGTTATATATCTGATCTGTCGATACATAAATAGTTACAACACCTCCAATAAAAACATATATTTGCAACTCAGCTAAATAATTTTTTACACACTCAGTAGCAACCCATGGTAATATACATACTTTTAACCCGGTAAGTATTCCCGCAGCACTGAATATACCCACAATAATATTCCGTACTGACCAGTCTTTTTTAATTAGTGACGCAAGCAGTCCAAGTAGCACACCACCAATGAGAAAGTAAAGAACTATTAAGTCTGCATCAAGAATGTTCTTAACATAATCCAACAGTAATTATGTCCCCCTCTTTTACTAATTGTATTAATCTAATGATTATGACGGTGGTGTGTTTCACACCTTATAACAAATCCGGTTACCATTGCCGCTAGAGCTCCAACAATCCCTCCCGTAAAACCGGCAACAGTTGCCCCCAATATTGCCCCACCCGAAGCAAAAGAAATTCCTGTTTTAGCTGCTTTGCCATAATCACAACAAATAGTAATATTATGATTTGTTTTAGAGGATTTCGCAGAACAATCAGAACCCGGAAGATAATCATTTATCGGTGGCCGCTCCGGCTCCGTCGGTACATTAGGATGCTCTGGCGGTGATTGTTTTTGAGCATCAGTCTCAGTAATAAGAGTTGTGTGATTGTCCCTCGTCAGATCGCGATCCGCTATAATAAATGACATACTATCTCTCCTATCCTTGGGAGACCCTTTTGATTTATTTGATTTGCGTTTTTTAGTTGCCACTATAAAACCTTTCAAATTTTATTGTCAAGTAATTAATTTGTTTTTCAAGCATTAATTTTGCAAAAAATTAAGATATTAATAATCACAATTAATGTCTATGATTGAAGATTTGCCAATTAAGCTATTTTTTTTAAGTTCCTCCTGTTTTATTTATACATTATGAAAAAAAAAATTCAATTTACACATAAACTATTAGCTAACAAACAAGTTGACAAGTCGATTGTTTCAACCACAGATAAATTTTGGCCTTATAAATTTCTTTTATTAATATTATTTATCTATTTTAAGCTTTATTATCGTTTGTTTATGATTTAACTTCAAGCGTAATCTTTGGTAAATTCTATAGCTCTTTCGTCCAATTGCCAGTGAGACTTTAAGCAAAAATGAAGTATCCCAGTCTCCGGCGGCTGTTAGTTCCATACAAGTTTGATTGTGATAGAAAAAATGATCCGATAAGGAATAATAACAGATGGAACTACTGGTTGGGAACAAGGGCTACCATGAAGTATCTTATAAAGACTGTGTCTATACTCCTGCTGATCTTCATTTTGGGGTGTGACAAGTTCACACCATGTGAGCAGCCGGCTTTTACAACATCAATTGTAGACATAGATAAACTGGACTACATCATCCCTTTAGGAAACTTGAATCCGCCAGGGCACACCCTGCCAACCAGACATATGTATTTCTGGGTAACTGAGCCCACCGACCTGCGTGCTCCCGTGAGGATACGTGTCACCAACCTGCATATCTTCACAGGCAAAGGTGACTATGAGATAGGTTTTGATGTCTGTTCCGGTGTCAGCGGCTATTTCATCCATCTTGACACACTATCCCCTAGACTGGAACCAGAGATAAGCTATGATGATTGCGAAGGGGACATGTGCTTCGTGGAACTGGATATGTGGTTTGATGAGGGTGAATTCCTGGGGCAGGTTGGGATCAACGGTTTGAGCTTTGACCTCGGCATGATAGATGACACAGTGCAGAATGAATTCGTGAGCCCGGAGCGTTACGGGGATTATCTCCTTCACGCAGCATGCGGCCTGAACTATTTCTCAGAAGAGATAAAATCACACTATTACAGCAAACTGAGAAGAACCGGCGAACCGCTATGCGGCACTATTGCCCAGGATGTTGCCGGAACATTGCAGGGAAACTGGTTCTATACGCAAGATTCAGCCGCATATTCATATGAAACCTATAACCAGGAGCTGGCTTTTGTACATCATGCCGAGGACACCTCAACGGGAGTCATCAGCATCGGCGGTACCCTCACAGACGCAAACACATGGCACTTTGACCCGCAGCATGAGGGTTTCATTGATAGGGAACCCTCTGAAGTTGTTCCCGGAGAGATCTATTGTTATGAGAGAGAGGGCTGGGATAACGAGAGAATCATTGTCGAGATGTTTGATACAATGACAATAAGTATAGAATATCAGGAGAAGCCCTGTGGTGAGGCATTTGTTTTCCAGAATCCGATGACGTACTACAGATAAAGGTAGTTGATCTGATTGTCGGAATTCGCTACCGCTCATTCCGACTACGAACTGAAACACTCATGTCTAACATTATGCGGATTGAAAAAATAATTAAATTATGATAAGTTAAGTAAATGAAAGTCAGGGATGTTATAAAACTTCTTCAAGATGACCGATGGTATATAGTAAGAACAAAGGGCAGTCATCGCCAGTTTAAACATCCTATAAAACAAGGGCTTGTAACAATAGCAGGCAAGCCGGGCGATGATTTAGCCACGGGAACACTAAATAGTATATACAAACAAGCAGGTATTAAAAAATGAACCGATATTTAATTGTTATTGAAGAAACTGAGACAGGGTATTCCGCCTATTCACCTGATTTAGATGGCTGTGTAGCCACTGGGGCAACTCGTAAAGAAGTGGAAAAAAGAATGAAAGAAGCTATAGAATTTCATCTTGAAGGCTTTCGAGCAGAAAATCTTCCTATTCCCAAGCCGCATAGTTTCTCCACTTATCTCGAAGTATCCGCATAACCAGTCGCTCCAGCCGACCTCTCAGCCGCTACACGGTTTTACGTCGGCTGAGCTTCTGCGTCATCCTACAAAACAATGATTTAGGAAGTTTTCCAGGGAAAGCCTGCAAACCACTATCCTTAAGGCTAAATTTCCCGAAGCTTGCTGCGGGGTAGTTCATTCAAAATATTATTGTTTTTCTAAAGGGATCAACAGCTTAACGGAAAGGATAGGGGATCAAGCCTTCTCTATTGCCCCCTAATCGCTAAAAGCGATTCCTGCAGATCAGTTTTTTATCTAAAAACTACTTATCTTTGTGCGCCCGCAAAATTTTTATATACGGTTCCAGGCGGGGATCTTTATCGGCCTGTTTTGCCGGTTTGCCTTTATCGGTAAAATCCCAGCACGTACCTGACCATTGTACCTCTTTGTGTAGAGCCTTGTACGTTTCATCAAGATAGACGACTTCAATCCTGGCAGGCCGAATAAAACAGACAACTGCATCAATGTCATTACTTTTACCAACTTTGATCCAATCTCCCGGTGCTATTTTAGATACGTGTGCCATTGCTTCTCCCCATCAATAACACTCTTGAAAGAAGAGTAACGGGTTAACAATTATAGCGTGCTTAGAGCATGTCCCTTTTTTCTATAGCCCTTGAGCACTGCAAAGGCTGATGTGATAAAAGCAGCTGCGGCAGTGCGAGCAATGGACGATATAGTTACTTCCGGATATTCCAGCGAGCACATGGCCGCAGGCGGTCGAACCGCAGCAGCCTTTGCTGCCTCAACCGTGAGGCTACGCTTTTTTGCGAAATGCTTTAGTATACACAAAAATTTTATAATATCTATAACAGTATCTATTCCTTAGTAATATTTCCCTGTTTGTCATATTGTTCTTCACTAATCAGTTTGCCGTTTTTGTAAGTCTGCTTTGCCTTAAGTTCGCCGCTCTCGTAATAGGTTGTACCGGTACGCTCCCTCAGCCCTTTGCGATAATTTACCCTCTCTTTTAGATTACCGCTTTCATAATAGTACTTGGCGATACCTTCCAGCTTCCCCTTTTTGTAGTTTAGAACCGCCTTTATTTTTCCACTCGGGTAGTATTCTTTTTGCACTTCACGAGCGCATCCAAGGGCCAATACTAAGACGACTGCTAATAATATTTGTTTCATGTTCATAATACTGTCTCCTATAGTCACGGAATCAGAAAAAGATTTACTTTTTTTGCCTGCGCTTGATCTCTTCCAGAAAAATCAATTCGCCAAGTTCGCCGGGCATACACACAACGGCCCGGCCCCCGTTAATACGTGATATTTCCCGCACAAACTCAACCAGCACGGGATTATTATCGAGCATGAAGGTATCAATGTTAATTCCCTCGGCAGTTGCTTTTTTTACCTCGGCCAGGGTGGCCTTGCAAGCATTGGGACTCAGTCCGTACATGCTTGTGGGAAATTCAACCCGAAGTTCCTGCCCTTCAAAATAGGCTGTGGGCTGCCCATCTGTTAACACAATAACGCGGTTGTTTCTGTTGCCGCTGCGCTTGATAAGCTCTGCGGCTTTTTTGATGCCGGCCTGCAGGTTAGTAAAGGCATAGCCCATATCCCAGACTGCAAGCGCAAGCTGTTTGGCCTTGAGTTCCCGTGCTTCTGTTGAAAAGCCTACAACGTGAAACCTGTCTTTGGGGAAACGGGTCCTGATGTAATGATCAAGCGCGAGGGCAACTTTTTTAGCAGCCTGAAATCGCCGCTGCCATGACATGGACCACGACAGGTCAAACAGCATGATGGTGGTCGAGGTTATACCCTGTTCACGTTCGCGAACATAAAAATCATCGGGCTTAAGGCTGATACATCCCGTGCTTTCAGGCCCGTGAGAAACTGCTTTTAGAAGCGACCTGGTAATATCAAGATCAAAGCGGTCTCCAAAAGCAAAAGGTCGCGATGAATCAGGCTCGATTTCACCCGACTGGGGTGCATTACCCCGATAACCTCCCTGCCGGTCTCTTTTCACCATGTGATAAAGGTCACCAAAGGCCATCTCCCCTATCGAGCGTATGCCCCGTGGTGTCAGGTCAAAGTCCTTATTGCCGAACCTGACAAGCCCCTCTTCGGTGAGCTGTTCAGGCACCTGCATCAGTATAATCAGAGATTGGGAGGCCTCGTCTCCCAGCATTTCTTTAAGCTTTTCAGGATCAACCTGCTGCCATTTTCCTGATGAAAGCTGTTCCTGCAGGTGCTCTATGGATTTGAACTGCTGCATCAATTCCAGGGCTTCATCAAAATCCAGATAAGTACTGCCTTTAAATTTGTGACCCCACTGGCTGTAGAATTCTAACAATGCACGAATATCCTGCTCTCGTGTTTTCCAGCTTTCAAAAGTCTCTCGGCTTTCTTCATTAAGAAAATCAAAATTTTCCAGGCTTTTTAATTTCTCAAGCAGACCAACCGGTAAATCTTCAAAGGTAGGGGCTGCAGGAGCGGCCTGCTCCTCACGGGTCCCCTGCTCATTTTCAAGCAGATGCCTCAGGTCATCTGCGGGTGCATCAAATGCCTTATCAAGACTGTACTGTGAAAACAATTCCTCTTTTTTCTCCTGGAGCTGCTGCAGCATTTCCCCCAGCCCCATAACCCTGAAATCCATACCGGCAAGGGGAAAGCCCTCCCAAAGCATCTGGGCCATGGCCATGGAAGGATCCAGGCCTTCCATGATATTATCCATAAATGCCCTGGAAATGTCCGTACGTTTCAGGGAAAATGCTACTTGAGAACCATCCCAGGCAGTGTAAATAATTGATTTCATAAAAACGCTTCCAAAAAAGCACGTATGCTCGCTAGATGACGTGAGTGTTTAAACTGACTAACCGCAGAATCACATCCAAAAGTTATGAGTACCGAGTAATGCGTGCTGAGAAAAATTTATAACCCTATCAACTTAATAGCTTACCAACTATTTATTATATATCCTCGTGCCTTCAACCACATCACGATTAAGCTTGTTGGACAGGTGCAGTCCTTCCAGAACAAATTCTATAGCAGATGAAGCTTCCGGCGGATCATCAGGGTTCACCAGGGATGCAACAGCATCACGCAAGCCCGGCACATTTTTGAGACCATCCATATATTCTTCAGACGCAATAGACCGTGAAACCTCTGCTCCGATACCATTGTTAAAGTATTCAACTATCGGCTCAAGATCTTCTGACTTGAAATGTTCATCAAAAACAATTTTTACAGCCCGCTTCACCAATTCCTCTACGATCTCCACTTCTTTTTTTTCCTGGCCGCCATATTCAAGCTCAAGTTTACCCATTATGACGGGAAAGGTGGACTCGATGTCCGTAATGCGGGGCACCATCTTTTGCTCACCAAGTTCAAGGCATCGTCGCAGAGCACTTCCCAGAATAGCCTCAAAACTCCTTATGGATATTCGGCAGCTTGCACCGGAATGCTGGCTTATATCCGGGCTTACACGGGCCTGCATGGTTATTTCTGCTAAAATATCTTTAATGAAGGTAGGCATATGAACATCCAGGTCGTTACCGCAAACAGCACGGGCCTCCTGTTCCATGACTGCAACTTCAATATGACGCTGCCGGGGATAGTGTGTTCTAATTTGGCTGTCAAACCGATCCTTTAACGGTGTGATGATCCGGCCCCGACTGGTGTAGTCTTCCGGATTTGCACTGGCAACAACCATAATATCAAGGGGAAGCCGCACCGGAAACCCTTTAATCTGCAAATCGCGTTCTTCCATAACATTAAAAAGGGCTACCTGGATTTTCTCGGCAAGGTCGGGCAGTTCGTTTATCGCAAAAATACCGCGGTTTGCCCGGGGAACCAGCCCAAAATGTACGGCCGTTGCATCATCAAGCGTCCTTCCCTGGGCAACCCGTATGGGATCTACCTCTCCAATAAGATCAGCAGTGCTCACATCCGATGTTGCAAGTTTTTCCACCAGCCTTCTGTCTCGCGGTATCCACGCCAGGGGAAGTCCGTCTCCTTCGCGGGCCAGTTTTTCAATACATTCAGCACAGACCGGCTTAAAAGGGTTGTCATGGATCGGACATCCTGCAATTGCAGGAATATACTCATCAAGAAAATCCACCAGACTCCTGATGAGCCTGCTTTTACCCTGGCCACGCTCACCAAGGATAATAATATTATGTCCACACACAATAGCATTAATCATGTGGGGTATTACTGTATTGTCATACCCCTGCAGTTCTTTAAAAACAGGCTTTTTCCCTGCAAGCATACCAATCAGGTTGGTGCGCATTTCTTCATGTATGTTAGGAAGGCCGGAAGTCTGTTTCTTGAGCTCACCAAGCGTGCCGACTTTTTCTAGCTGCATCTGTATTATCCCTTTCTGTATGTATGAGTTTAATTACAACGTATACATTATATCACAAAATCCCGGGCCGCTTCAAAAACTGCGAAAAAATGCCTCATATGAAAAAAAAATATTTAAGGCAAACAAATATTTTTTTTGTTTTATTATGCTTGCATGTACACTGATTCCCTAATAAAATGTTAACAATAAGAATTTTTGAAAGCCTCGGGTATGATATCCTGTTCTTATGGCCAAAAAAGTGTCTAAAAAAATAAAATCAGACAAAAAAACGTCAACATCTACAACTATAAGCATCAATAGTTCTGACGAACTGTTACAACTGCTTTCCTCTGTGGTCGAGCAGAGCAGCGAAGGCATAGCAGTTGTTGACCTGAATGGTTATCTGCTTTACCTGAATAATGCCTTTGCACAAATGCACGGGTATAGTCCGGAAGAGCTTTTGGGCCGCCATCTGTCCATTTTCCACACACCTGATCAAATGCCGCCGGTTAATGCTGCCAATAAAAAGGTTAAGCAAGAAGGCGTCTTTAAGGGAGAAATATGGCATGTTACCCGTGATGGGACGGTTTTTCCCACACTCATGCATAATACCGTTTTACGGGATAAAAAAGGACACCCCATAGGCATAATAGGAACGATGCGCGATATTACTGAATATAAACAATATGAAAAAGAGTTCAAAATTCAGGATGAACGCCTGCGAATCATGGTTGAAACCATCCCCGATGGCCTGACCCTTGTTGAAAACCAAAAGGTAGTTTATATAAACCAGCGCCTCAGTGAAATTACCGGTTATTCAAAAGAGGAACTTTTGCACATGAATTATCCGGATATCGTAGTACCGGAAGAACAACAGGAAATACAGGGCCTGTTCGACCAATACAAGCACAAACCTGCTGTGCCTGATGAAATAGAAACCAGAATACAGCGTAAAGACGGCACAATACGTTTCATACGAAACCGTTTTTCTATATTCAAAAAAGGCAAGAATGTTGTTGGGCGCTATATAATAACAACGGACATCACTGAACAAAAACTGGCAGAAAAAGCACTGCGTGAAAGTGAACAACGCTTTCGGGCAATTGCCGAGACCACATCAGATGCAATTGTGGTCAATGACGCTAATGGAATAATCCACTATTGGAACGAAGGCGCTCGACGAATTTTTGGTTATACCAGGGAAGAGATACTGGGCAAATCTGCCTATAACCTAATTCCTGAAAAAAAACATAGTGCTAATAAAAAACACCTGAAAGAACTAATCACCACCGGCAAACATCCTTTATTAAACAAACCGGTAGAAATGCCCTGTATTAAAAAGAACGGCACCGAATTTCCAGCTGAGGTATCCACTTCTTATTGGCAAAGGGGTGAGAAATTTTTTTTCTGTTCTATTATTCGTGACATTACCAAACGCAAGCAGGCTGAGAATGAATTGTCGAGAAGCCGATCAGAGCTTCAAGTCCAGTCAGAAAATCTTGCTGAAGTCAATGCTGCTTTGAAGGTTTTACTGCACCAAAGGGATGAGGATAAAATCAGACTCGAAGAAAAAGTGCTTTCCAATATAAAAGAACTCATATTGCCCTATATGAGTAGATTAAGGCTAAGCCCTCTCAATCAAAGACAAAAGTCTTTTATTGATGTTATAGAATCAAATCTTACAGAAATCATTGCCCCGTTTTCCCACGAGCTGTCTTCTCAGTATTATAACCTCACACCTGCTGAAATACAAATTGCCGGGCTTATCAAGGAGGGTAAAACAACAAAAGAAATTGCCGAATTGCTGCAATCCTCGGCCAGGGCTGTTGAGTTTCACCGCAATAATCTCAGGAAAAAACTGGGCCTGGTCAACAAAAAAGCCAATCTGAGGACCTTTCTTTTATCTTTAAAATAATATCAGTTTTGGCCTGTTGTTTTGCTGTTTTTTTTCTGTTGTTTACATTTGATTTTTTTTGTTTTAGGATAAAAACATTGAGGTAATATAGACTATAAAAAGCGTAGAGAGCCCATAGTTGCTAGACTAGGGATGCAGGTTTCGTGGCTTTACTGCATTTTCTCTCTACGCTTCTTTTTTTGCCCCAAAAAGTTTCTTCTTTCACAATAGTATATTAGACGAATCCTTTCCATTTTTCTTTCAAGTATTTTTTGTTTTTTAACAAAAAAAATGCAGGCAGTCAATGCAAAGGGTTCTATCACATTGCCCTCTCGGTTTTCCATGCAAAACCCTGAAATCACGGAACCCTAGCCCGCATTATTCATCAGCATGTAGTGAACGCACTATCCTCTGGTGTTTACTGCAAAAAAACCTTACGGCACGCCTGCGGCATCGGGTTG
>JANQFE010000001.1 GCA_028278025.1 Thermodesulfobacteriota bacterium
CAGGCTATGTGCTCGCAAAAACAGCTACTTTCTTGATTACCAGACATGGCTCGCACCGCCTTTGCAGCCCCATCCGATGCCACCGGCTGCAGGCGTGCCGGAAGGTTTTTTTGTAGTAAACACCAGGGGATAGTGCGTTCACTACATGCTGATGAATAATGCGGGCTAACAGTGCTGAGACTAAATACTAAAAACCATACTTTTTGTTATTCTTTTAGCCTCTTGGCCCTTTTACCTTTTTATTCTCTTTAGCTATTGACTATCCAGATACCTTACTACCCTGCTATAAACATCATCCACACTGATCATCTGCAGACAGCGGTTATTGGTGCAGGCAGACTTGCGGTGGCTGAAAGCCGACACGCAGGGGCTGCAGGCCAGGCCAAGATAGACAACATCAAGATTGGTAGAAAGCGGGGCATACATCCGGGGAGTCTCGGGGCCGAAAAGCACGATAACCCTGATAGGGGTGAGCGAGGCAAAGTGAGGGGGGCCGGAATCATTGGAAATCAAAACATCTGATATATTATATAAATCAATCAGTTCCGGCAGGGTTGTTTCAGTAGCAAGGTTAATACAACGCTTGTTTTTGACAGCCTCACAGATCTGCAGCACATCCGGCAAATCGGATAGAACACCCGTCAGGATAACAAACCAGTCAGGGTGCTCCAAAAGTTTTTCCGTCAGCCCGATGTACTTCTCAAGGGGCCACCGGCGCAGAGGCAGCAGGGCAGAGGCATTAGGGTTAAGCACAATACGTTTATGTGCCGGATGAATATCAGGATTCTTTTTTTTCAGCTTAGCCCATATTTTCTCCCGGGCCTCCGGAGTTGACTCTATATAATAGAGATCGATCTCATCACCGGTTATTTTCTGCTTCACAAGGGGAAAATCGTTTTTTTCTGCTTCAAGAGATTTAAAAAGGGCCAGAAAATTCAAACTGATATGTTTGTAATAATTATAATGGACTCGCTGCGTTAACAGGCTTCCCCGGTAGAGGCCCTCGGCATGGAAATTATCAAACCCGACCCGCGCCCGGGCACCGCTTAGATAGCTCAGCAGCATGCTGTAACGCGAGAAAAGTTCCAGATCAATGGCCGCGTCAAGCTTGTGTTTGCGCAGCTGGAGCAAAACTTTGAGGCTGTCCTTTATTAAACCGGTAAGCGAACCGGACCGTATGGTATGCACATGATCCGGCGGAATCATGTCAAGCGGCAGCAGGCTTGCTTTCATCTCATCAAAAATGAGATAGAAAATCTCAGCATCGGGGCAGTGCTGCTTAATATACTTGACCGCAGGCCGCACCAGGACGGTTGACCCCATCTCGGACAGCTGCATAACAAGTATCTTGCGGGGCACTAGATTTCTTTCCCGCTGAAAAAGTGCTGCTGCTTTATCAAGCACCGAAAACAGGAAGCACAGCGGCACACCTACATACCTGTCAACATAACGCATAACATCTACGGACAGCATTTAATACTCCTCCCGCAGAAAGACATTAAGATGGGGTTCGGTTGGGATACTGTAAAGCATAGCAGACGTTCATACATAATGATAGTAATATAGATCAATAATGTAATGCTGTTATTTCCTGCCTCTGGAAAGAAAGGGTAGATACTTTGGATACAGCCGGGCAGCCTCGCGCAGTGCCGCTGCCCCTTCCTGGTTGCTGCCATGTTTCATATATAATTTACCCAGGTTAAAATAGGCCGGGGCATAATCTTCTTTGCTTGCGATGGCTTGTTTAAAATAATTTTCAGCTTTTTGCGTTTTATGCTGCCGGGCAGCAATCACCCCCAGCAAATTGGCAACATAATGGGGCCTGCCGGTTAGAGGAAGCGCATCAGAAAGAACCCGGGCAGCTTTTTCCAGTTCTCCTGTTTTTTCATACAGCGTGCCCAGCGATACTTTCAGATGGGCGCTGTAATCAGGGGGGAAGGGAGTACTGTATTGCAAAGCTTCTTCAAAAGCCTCGGCAGCCTCAGACCACTGCTCCCGCTCCATATACAGGCGTCCCAAATTTTTATACAGCGTGTAAAAATTTTTCACTCCTTCCAAATACAGCACATTATTTCTTTGATGTATTGGTATGGGGTCCATGGCATCACGCGTGCGCTGCAGAAAAAGCACCGGATCACTAAAATCAGTATTTCTTTTAATGGTACCGACACCGTACCAAAAAGCAATAAGTACAATCAGACACCATATCATGGTGCGCCATTTTCCCGCTGTGTGAACAACTGCTATGGAAAACAGCAGGCAAAAGCCCATGGAGGGAATATACAGGTAGTTTTCCTTGGCAAGTGATGGCAGGGGAATTATATTAATTACCGGCAGCAAAGAACAGCCGGTCCAGGCCAGGGCAAACCCCAGCCGCGGCAATTTTTTTAAACATACAAGACATACTATACAAAACAGCACTGCTGCCAGGAAAAGCGGTTCGGTTACGGTTTCTGTGAATTGGACGGGCATGCTGATATTGCTGTAATAGCTGAGCCTGACCGGCAGCACCAGCTTCCAGAGGTAAAAACCGCCCGTAGTGATGACTAACAGCAGATGCTGCCAGGGGGTATACCCTGTGGGCAGGATACCCTCCGGGGTGGATGTATCCAGCACATATGAACGCATGAGAAAATATAGTATGAACGTGCCGCCCAGACACAGAATCGGAATAATGATGGCTGATTTTTTTTGCTGCCCAGGGCCGGGCTCCCAGAAAAACCGGTGCAGGATAAATGCCACCGGCAGGGTAACTGCAATCTCCTTACAAAGCAAAGCCAGCCAATAGAACAGACAGGCCAGCAGCACTTTTCCGGCAGTAAGCGGCATCCGCACCAAAACAATGAATCCGCACAGATAAAAAACAGCAGCCAGCACATCGGTTCTGCCCATAACATAGCTTACCGAATGGGTATGGATGGGGTGCAGTGCAAAAAGGGCTGCCCCGCCAAAGGCAACCCAGTGCCGAGCAGGAAACAAACAGAGCAGCAGCCTGAAGAAAAGGATTGTTACCAGGGCATGAAAGATGAGGTTTGATAAGTGGTGACCTGCAGGGGTGAGACCGTACAGGTTATAGTCAATAAAATGGGTGAGGATTATCAGCGGACGGTAGTATACGAATGAACCTCCACCCAGTGCTTTCCAGTAGTCACTGAAAAAAGATTTCATAACTGTTTGGAATTCACCAACAGCAGGATTCCTGACAATGAACTCACGGTCGCCGGCCACAAAATCTCCCAGCAGTGTATTGGCATACACGCTCACAACAAGTAGTATGAGAAAAAGCGTCAGGCGACGGTTCACCCGGCCCTCCCTGTATGATTCATATTGCATAAATGTTTGTTTTTATCCACAATATAGGGTAATACCAAATAGAGTGTCAAGCATGTTTCACCGATAGCATTAACAAAAAGGATAGTAATAACCAGCCTGGTACAGCGTGACACGTGAATGTGTTGGTATGCTTTACCCCCAAATGTAACTGTAACACTGTACTAGGCCCTAAATAAGTACAATTTTTATTTACAAACAAATAAAAACACTCGAAATGCCTACAAATACTGGTTAAAATTAGTTCACGACAAACAAATCTAAACCAGAAAAGGAGCGTTTCGAGTGAAACAAAAGGATAGCAGAATTCTTAATAAACGTAAACGCACATTGACAAAGCGACTGAAGCGGCGACAGTGGCCTGAGCAAACCAGACCAATGTTTCAGGCAAAAAACATTCACTATGGGGCGGACAGAATTCAAGCCATTGACTGCGGAGGTATCGGAGCTTTTCATGCGCTGGCCTGTAACAGCGGTCTGGTTAAAGCAAATAATCAGAAAGTTGAGCTTCTGAAACGACATTTGCCCTATCATGAATCGGATCATGTTTTGAATATAGCCTATAATACTCTGACGGGTGGCACCTGCCTGGATGACATTGAGCTTCGGCGCAACAACGGGACCTACATGGATGCCTTGGGAGCACAACGCATCCCCGATCCGACCACAGCCGGTGATTTTACCCGTCGTTTTTCTGAGACAGACGTAGAGGCATTGATGGAGGCGATCAACAAAGTTCGACCCAAGATGTGGAACAAGCACCTTAAGGAATCGGAGCGAACTGAGGCTATAGTGGACCTGGATGGATCGCTGGCTCCGCCTACAGGGGAATGCAAAGAAGGTATGGGCATTTCCTATAACGGTATCTGAGGATATCATCCGCTGCTGATATCGCTTGCAAACACACAGGAGCCTTTGTACCTGGTAAACCGTCCAGGCAATAGCCCTTCGCACAAAGGTGCCACCGCATGGATTGAGCGTGCTGTTGCGCTGGCTCGAAAAAGCTTTAATCGGGTCTGTCTGCGAGGGGATACGGATTTTGCGTTGACAAGAAATTTTGACCGATGGACGACCAACGGTGTTCGGTTTGCCTTTGGGATGGATGCCAGGCAAAACCTGGTCAGGATCGCTGAAAGCCTTGACAATCAATGCTGGCGCGAGTTGAAACGCCCTAAGAAAAAGCGACTGGCGTAAAAACTGAAAATAATGTTTTGGGTATCGGACTGACAGAAGGGGTGCGTTTAAAAGCAAACCCGAATTGGGTATCTGCTTCAAAATGGACCACTCAGCACATATGTTTTTGTTGATCATAGTCTCGATACGCTTTTTTATTACGTCAAATGGGACAAAACAAGTTTTTTTAATGTATTAACATTTTTATTCACTTGTTTTGGGGCTAGTGCAGCTCCAACATTTATTTTATCAGTTCAACCGCTGGGAACCTGTAATTTTAAGCTTGAAGCTGTAGTAGCTGATAGAGGAAGCTAATACAATGGCCACCGAACAGGTTACTTTTTCATTTGGCAAAAACTGGGCAAACTACATACGATCACATTTCAGTGAAGAACGGGTCCAGATAGCCCAACAACATATTCTCGATTTTCTCGAATGCCCTGATTTACAAGGGAAAACCTTTCTGGACATCGGTTGCGGCAGTGGGTTACATTCTCTGGCTGCGTATAAGGCTCGAGCCGAAAAAATTGTGGGTTTTGATTTTGATCCCTATTCTGTTGCCACTACACAAAAAATCCGCGAATTGTATGGAAACCCTGCCCACTGGGAAATACGGTATGGATCAATTTTAGATCAGCACTTCATCACACAAATTGATCCCGCAGACATAGTATATTCATGGGGAGTGTTGCACCATACCGGTGATTTGTGGCTGGCTATCAGTAATGCTGCTACGTTTCTCAAACCCGGAAGTTTTTTTTACATTGCTATTTATGAAAAAAACAAAGATACAGATTACTGGGTTGCCGTAAAGAAAACCTACAACCGCTGCGGCCGGCTGGGCAAAAAAAAGATGGAAACAGCTTACGTCTGGCGCACATTCTTTAAAACAAAATCTTTAAGTACGCTCCTTTCTTCAATAAAATATATTATGGGATATAAACGCAGCAGGGGGATGGCTTTTTGGACAGATGTTAAGGACTGGCTTGGCGGCTGGCCTTATGAGCCAGCCACCAGGGAAGATATCTGTGAATTTTGTGAAAAAGAGCTGGGGCTGAAAACTATTAAAGTCAAGACAGGTGAAGCTAATATTGAATATTTATTCAAAAAAATTTTACAATAACCGAAAAAAAACTTTTATCTGCGCTGGGGGTACAGGAGATACTTCTTTTGTTTTGACGCTTTTTTAAAAAAATTAGGATCCTACTCAATACTGTTCGGTATGATTTTTGATCTATGCAAAAAAGCAAATTGAACAGGCGAAACGCACGTATTATGAGGGTAAAAAAAGAAAATTCAAAAAATTCAAAGCGTAAGACAGGTGTCATACCTGTTCAGAGCTTTCGATTCTTTATATATCAAATTTCATACCGAACAGTATTG
>JANQFE010000003.1 GCA_028278025.1 Thermodesulfobacteriota bacterium
GCCTTATTTTGTTTTTGCCTTGAATTCTGTCCCTTTATTTTCTCTCTGGCTGCTTTTTTCACTGTAAACAGAGGACTTGCGGCTACGGGACAGGCTCTACCTACAGATCAAGCCCTGGAATTGTGCAAGCATTTCAAAATCAATTACCTTGTTAAACGAATTAATAAGAATCGTGATGATTATAAAAGTTGGAAGTTTGATGGTGCGTCTATGTTGCCTGATAAAATTATTGCTAAAAGATGCAATATCCCAAATCTTACCAAGATAGCTTTGCAGCATGATCTGAAATATGCTTATGGTGAACCGGGCAATAAGGAAGAAAAGCTGAAAGCTGATCTGGAATTTGCCCTTGCTGTGCTTGAAGATGGGGCATCAGCCGAGATAACTAAAATAATGTTTGCAGCTGTAGACGTCTGTGGTGACGGGTTTTTAAAAACAAGTTTTTCCTGGGGATTTGCTAGAAAGTAGTTAAAAAGATCAACTCATGATAAATGATTTAGCGAAAAGAGGCTGAGGCTTCAGTCAACGACAATGCGCGGTATTCGTTCATTGACTCGCGTGGTTATCTCATAGTTGATAGTGCCTGCCCATTGGGCGACAAGCTCAGCGGAAATAAATTCATCGCCGCTGCGGCCTATCAATATAACCTCATCTTCCAGCTTTGCTTCCGGAATATCGGTTATCTCCGCCATAATAATATTCATACAGATTCGACCTCTGACGGCAGCGCGTTTACCCTGTATCAGTACATACCCCCCTGACATCCCGCGGTCATAACCGTCATAATAACCAACAGGGACAATAGCAAGCCGGGTTTCATGGCTTGTCTTATAGGTGCAGCCATAGCCTATATACTCACCGGCTGCTACGGTTTTTATCTGGGCAATGCGTGTCTTCCAGGTAAAGGCAGGCATCAGGGTAAAATTGTTTTTCTTTTCCTTGACATAAGACACAAAGGTTTCCTGTGAGGGCCACATGCCGTAACTTGCTATGCCGACTCTCACCATCTGATAATGGGTCTGCGGAAACAAAATAGTTGCCGCTGAGTTGGCACAATGTTTAAGCGGGATCCTGATATCTGCGGTCCCCAGGGCATCTGCTGCCTGGGCAAAGCGCTGCATCTGGAGCTGAGCATAGGAATGGTCGGTGGTATCTTCTATATTTGCAAAATGGGTAGCAAGTCCTTCAATTTCAATACGGCTGTATTGTTGAATATACCGGGCAAAGTCTACCACCTCACTGAGGGGAACACCCTGACGATTAGTCCCGGTTTCAACCTTTATATGCACCCGGGCTGTTTTTCCCAGTTGTTGGGCAGCCTTACCGATTTTTTTAACCGTTTCACGATTATAGACAACAACGCGGCAGTCCAGCTTAACAGCCTCCGGGATGTCTTCACAGGCAACATATCCCAGAATAAACAAGGGTGCCGTTATGCCGGATGTGCGCAGGGCCCGGGCTTCATACAGTGCATTAACAGATAACCAGTCAGCCCCGGCATCCAGAAAAATTTTTGCTGTATCAATCAACCCGTGACCGTAGGCATGAGCTTTTATGCAGGCACACAAAAGTGTATCTTGAGAGATAATCTGTTTAAACTGTTTGATGTTATTCTTCAGGGCACTCTTTAAAATTTCGACCCAGGATAATTCTGCCATTAGTAAAATTTCTAAACCCACGGCCCTCCAGAGGCGGATCTGCGACTTTCAGCCGTGCGATCCGAATAGCTTTGAGCGATTCGGGGAGAATGAACGGGCTGTTGATGCGGCACAGCCTTTAACCATATATAAACTTACTTTTCTTTGCTTGCTCCAAAGAAAAATAAGCAAAAGAAAAGGCACCCTGCAACTTGCCCCGATACATCGGGATACCCTCGCGGCACGATTTCAGTCGGCGGGCCAACAAACTCACCGCCTGCGGCGGTTCAGACATGTTGACCCTTAAGTCCGCCTGAAATCGCTGCACTCGGCTGCGTTGCAATGGTATTGAGAAAGACAGTGCTTGAGCAACTGAAAAAAGATATCTATACATTAATGCTGCATGAATATCTGTAGTGATTTCCAAGCCCCTCTATGGGGGGCTTCCTAAAGCCTCGTCTTTTAGGCGAGGGTAATTACTTTTTTTTATGGTGAGCATATAGAGGAATATTTTTATATTAACTCTGGCACGTACAATGAAGTCGATAACCGGGCAGCCCAACAGTCGTCCGGCTATCGACTGACACTTATATGATTTTATTGAGAGAATATTCAATAATTCCTTCAGCACCCTCCTTTAGAAGCCTTGGTACAAGCTCCCGCACTTTTGATTCAGATATAACCGTTTCAACCGAACACCATTCAGAGTTATAAAGATGTGCGACGGTAGGCGCATTCAGGCTCGGCAGCACCTTAATGACATTGTCAAGATTTTCTTTGGAGACATTCAGCTTGAGACCAACCATACCCTCTGCCTGAAGCGCTCCTTTGAGCAGCAGTGCAATTTGTTTAATTTTGTCCTGCTTCCAGGGGTCCTGGAAGCAGTTTTTGTTAGCGATAAGCTGAGTATTGGTTTCCAGAAGTTCATGGATTATTTTAAGGCCATGCGCTCTGATTGTGCTGCCGGTTTCAGTGACCTCAACTATAGCATCAGCAAGTCCTTCCACTACTTTGCCTTCAGTTGCACCCCAGGAAAACTCAACATCAACATCAATATTTTTGTCTTTAAAATACTTTTTAGTAAAGTTGACAAGTTCCGTATAGATTTTTTTGCCCTGGAGGTCTTCAATCTTTTTTATGGGTGAGTCATCTTTTACGACCAGTACCCAGCGGGCCGGTTTTGCAGTTGCTTTGGAATAGACAAGGTTATCAACAACAATTACATCAGATTCATTTTCCAAAATCCAGTCTTTACCGGTCAAGGCCAGATCAAGGGTGCCGTTTTCCACAAAACGAGGCATTTCCTGAGCACGCACAAGCGCACAGGACAGTTCGCTGTCATCTATGCTGGGGAAATAACTGCGCGAGCTGGTTAGAATATTCCACCCGGACTTTCTAAACAGTTCAATGGTGGCCTTTTCCAGGCTTCCCTTAGGAATGCCTATTTTCAGATTATTCAAAACTTTCTCCTCCTCTAATGTAAGATATTATGATACGTTAGCATGTATATATGGTGTGGTCAATGGTAAAAAGCAACAAACAGTGAATAGGGAATAGTGAACGGATGTCAAGGGTAGGGCGTCAGGAAACCTGGGATAAATAAATAATGCGAAACATAAAACTTACCATACAGTTTGATGGAACAGGATATCACGGGTGGCAGACCCAGAGCACAGACTGCAGCGTCCAGCAGACCGTGCAGGAGGCGCTTGCACGCATACTGAATTGCGCAATAACGCTGCATGGTTCCGGAAGAACAGATGCCGGTGTGCATGCCCTTGGACAGGTGGCCCATTTTTCCACGGCATCTGATATTGATCTGAACCAGCTTGTCAGCGGTCTTAACAGTCTGCTGCCTTCGGATGTAGTCGTCCACAGGGCTGAGAATGTTCCCGCTGATTTTCATGCACGCTACAGTGCAACAGCAAGAGTGTACTGGTATTTTATCTGGAATAGTTCGCTCGGATCTCCTTTTTGCAGTAAATACGCCTGGCATGTCAAAAAACTTCTTAACAGTGTGAACATGAAAAGTGCTGCCGCGCATCTTGTGGGCGTGCATGATTTCTCCTCGTTTCAGGCCTCAGACAAGCAAAAAGTCAATCCTGTCCGGGAAGTGACAAGGGTGCGCTTACGAAGGGTGCGTACGGACCTGCTTGTTTTTGAAATTCGGGCTAATGCCTTTCTCAAGCACATGGTTCGCAATATTATCGGTACCCTTGTTGAAGTCGGCAAAGGCAAGATTACTGTTGAGGAGTTTAAAGATATTTTAGATGCCAACGACAGGACATGTGCCGGCCCTGCTGCTCCCGCCCGGGGACTCTTCCTTAAAGAGGTTATATATTGATTCTTAGTAATGTCTATGGGGCAGATAAAATTCGTTAAAAGAAAAAATAATTTGCGGTAGCCATCCTTTGATTCAACCCTATCGGGATTGAATGCCTTTGGCGCTTTGCTTGCCCAAAGAAAAGGATGCAAAAGAAAGGGCACCCTGCAACTTGTCCGCCAGAGGCGGATACCCTCGCGGCACGATTTCAGTCGGCGGGTCAACAAACTCTCCCGATACATCGGGATCAGACATGTTGACCCTTGCATCCGTCTGAAATCGTTGTACTCGGCTGCGTTGCAATGGGATCAAAACCCACTTTCAGAGGACAACTGAAAGCCTTATTTTTTAGGCGAGAATCAATGCCATCCCATATTTAGGTCGGATACCATGCATCCCACTACATCCCTATGCTTAACCGCTGTGCCAGAAAGGGGTCAAGCCCTGCATCTATGATTTTTTGCTGGGCTGTGTTTATATCATATTGAACCCTGATAAGCCGGTATTCATTTTTTTTGGTGTCATATATACCGTAGCCGGCAAGCGGGGTGCCGTCCCGCGGTTGACCAACGCTGCCGATATTTATAAGGTACCTGTTATGCTGTTTTAACATTATATGGGTGCTTTGCTCTAACAATGTGTCCCCCTCAGCAGGTTTGATGAAGATTGCCGGCTGGTGGGAATGCCCAATAAAACAGACCTGCTGGGAGAAGGCTTGAAAACTTGCATGGGCTTCCCAGGTAGTTGAGATATAGTCCCAGTCCTGCGGATTTTCCGGAGTAGCATGGACATATAGACACTGCTGCAATTCACCGCGCAGAGGGAGTGTGTTCAGGAATGCTTTGCTGGCTTCAGTGAGCTGATCATGCGTCCATTCAATGGCCTCTTTGGCAGCCGGATTAAAATATTCTGTACTGTTTTTGCCGATGGCTGCCCAGTCATGGTTGCCGGCTACGGCCTTATCTGTCAAATCCTGCAGTATTTCAATACATTCATTCGGGTTTGCACCATAGCCGACGATGTCTCCAACGAAAAGAATACTATCTGCACCTTCATTGCGGATAGATTTCTTTACCGTTACCAGGGCTTCCAGATTTGCGTGTACATCCGAAATAAGAACAATTTTCATAAAGCTTTAGTACAATAAAAAATAGATTGATTTAATTTTTAGAGTTTATTATAAATATATGTTTATTGTAAATGCCAATTTTATAAGGTTAGAGAAAGAATATCAGTCAAAACTATTGCCCGGGTTTTTAGCTGTGTTGGTGGTTTTCCAGTCCGCCCGGAAGATCGGGTCGGAGTTCCTCTTAATGCAAGCACTATACAACAGGTTATAAAGACCTGTTATTTTTATATTGTAGCACACGGGGGCATATATGTTATCCGGGGCACTCTAAACCGGTAACTTACAAGAAAAGATACCTATGGAAACAAAAAAAAATCGTTTGCGAACACTGCGTGACAAAATTGATGCAATTGACGATAAGCTGCTGGAACTTCTCAACAGCCGGGCCGAGTGTGCTATGGAAGTTGGCAGGATCAAGAAAGAGCAGCAGAGTACACGGTTTCATGTTCTTGAAAGGGAGGAGGCTATTTACAAACGGCTGATTGAAAATAATAAAGGGCCTTTTCCTTCACGGGCGATTCGGCCGATTTTCAGAGAGATTATCTCGGCGTCACTTTCGCTGGAGAAGGTTTTAAATATTGCCTGTCTGGGACCGGAGGCTACATTCTGTCACCTTGCTGCAATCCATCAGTTTGGCGAAGCAGTAAACTATGTCCAGACACGCAGTGTACCCGAAATATTTGATGAGGTAGAAAGGGGACGCGCTGACTACGGAGTTGTGCCGATTGAAAATTCAACTGAAGGTGTGGTGAATTTAACCCTGGATATGTTTGTCGAATCTCCTCTGCAGATATGTGCCGAAGTTATGCTGGAGATTTCACACTGTCTGCTCTCTAATTGTGAGAATCTTGCGGACATACGTGTTGTGTATTCACACCCCCAGGCTCTGGCTCAGTGTTATAACTGGTTAAGCAAAAATCTTGCCCAGGCAGAAATCAAAGAGACCTTCAGCACAGCAATAGCTGCCAAAACGGCAAAACAGGAACCCCAAACAGCCGCAATTGCCGGTGAATTTGCTTCAAAAATATATGGGCTGCCTATTTGCAAGTTAAGGATTGAAGATAATGTGCAAAACTATACACGATTTTGGGTAGTTGGCGGCCAATCACCCGGGCGCACAGGCAGTGATAAGACCTCTGTGATGGTTTCAATTAAAGACGGTGTGGGGGCCCTGCACGAACTGCTGCTGCCTTTTGCCGATAACAATGTTAATTTGACGAAGATTGAGTCGCGGCCCTTTCGGGGCAAAGCCTGGGAATATATTTTCTTCATTGATATTGAAGGACATAAGGAAGACGAAAACATAAAAAATGCGCTTGAAGCAGTTTCAGCTTCTTCTCAGTTTTTAAAGATATTAGGTTCTTATCCCAAAGGGGTCCACATAGTCTAGGTCAGGATTAGCGCCATGAAAAGATTAATCCCCGAATACCTTGAAAACGCTACACTCTATCCGCCGGGCAGACCGCTTGAAGAAGTCACGCGTATGCACGGCATTACGGAGCTGACTAAACTTAATGCAAATGAAAACTGTTTGGGACCTTCTCCCCTGGCCATCCAGGCAGTCAGGGAATCTGCCGGGGACATTCATCTCTATCCCGACAATAGTGCCTTTTATTTGAAGCGCAAGCTTGCCGACAAATGGAACATCTCTGCTGAACAGATATTGCTTGGTAATGGATCCAACGAGCTGGTACAGTTTATTCTGATGACATTTCTGCTTCCGGGCGAAGAGGTCATTACTGCCAAGCCGACTTTTTTGCTTTACGGGATTATGGGGCATGTTTTAGGAGGACGGGTAAAGGAAGTACCTCTGAACAATTTTGCCTATGACCTTGAACGGATGACCGACGAACTAACTGAAAAAACAAAGCTTATTTTTATCAGCAACCCCAATAATCCTACCGGTACCATTGTGACGGGAGATGAGTTCGAACGCTTTATGGGACATGTCCCGCAGGATGTTGTTGTAGTAACAGATGAGGCCTATGGCGAATATGTAACAAGCACTGATTTTCCTGATACACGTGACTATGTGCAGAAAGGTAGAAATGTAATTGTTCTGCGCACCTTTTCAAAAGCTTATGGACTTGCAGGTTTGAGGCTGGGCTACGCAATCGCTCCGGTCAGGATTATTCGGTATATGGAAAAGATTCGAGAGCCTTTCAATGCAAACAGTCTTGCGCAGAAGGCTGCTCTTGCAGCGCTGGATGATGCTGCCCATGTTACCAAAACAAGGGAAAATAATATCAGCGGGCTTGCCTACCTGGCAGCAGAGCTGCAACGGCTGCAGGTTTCTTATGTTCCCAGTCAGGCCAATTTTATCCTGATAGATCTAGGTCCCCGGGCGGAAGAGGTCAACGGCATGCTGTTGCAGGAAGGGGTTATGGTTCGTTCAATGTCGGGGTATGGCCTGCAGGAGTGTTTGCGTGTCACTATCGGCCTGCCGGAGGAGAACAGGAAGTTTATTGATACCCTGGAAAGGGTCTTGCAACGAGAATAATGAGAATGGAAACGAGTAAAGGATACCGGGTTGGATAAAATATTTAAGAATATCGGCATAGTAGGTCTTGGACTGATAGGGGGATCGCTGGCCCGAACCATAAAAAAAAGAAATCTGGCTGATACAATAGTCGGATTCGGCCGCAACCAGGAACGTATGCAGAAGGCTTGCGGGCTCGGACTTATTGATGAGTTTTATGTGGGATATGAACAGGGTTTTAAAGATATTGATTTGGTAGTGCTGGGGACACCGGTGAAAACAATTATACACATTGCCCGTGAGGTCATCCCGCATCTTAGTCCCGGCACGGTTATTACCGATGTGGGCAGTGTCAAGGCCCAGATTGTGGAGCAGATTGAAGCAATTATGCCCCCCGGTTTGCACTTCATAGGAGGGCATCCGATTGCCGGAACTGAAAACTCAGGATTTGAATGGTCACTGACAGACCTTTTTGAAGACCGCAAATGCATCTTAACACCAACGGATAATTCCAACCAGCGGGCGCTTGACCGACTCAAGCAATTCTGGATACAGGCAGGCTCCCGTGTTATCTGCATGGATGTAAAAACACATGATATGATTCTTGCTGCAATCAGTCATTTACCTCATATGGTTGCCTTTTCACTGGTAAATGCAATTGTAGATATGGAGGATTCCAAGAACAATATCCTCCAGTATTCGGCCGGCGGTTTTAAGGATTTCACCAGAATTGCGGCAAGTGACCCGGTTATGTGGAGAGATATTGCTCTGTTGAATAAAGAAAATCTTATTAGGTCCATAGATTTTTTTGAAAAGGCGCTTGCATCTCTTAAGGATGCTATCCAGCGCGAAGATGGAAAAAACATTGAAGAGTTATTTTGGAAATCCCATGATACCCGAAGGGGAATATAGTGCGATTCCGGGATGCGGATTGCCGAATACGGAATAAAATTTATGCATGAGCATGATACCGGCAAGGATGATATTATAACTATTGATGGACCGGTTGGTTCGGGTAAGAGCACCATTGGGAGACTGCTTGCCGACAGGCGAGGGCTGATTTATCTTGATACGGGTGCAATGTACCGGGTTGTGGCTCTTGAGGCCCATAACCGGGGCATCGAACCGGATGACGAAAAGGCTCTACAGGCATTGTGTGCAGACATTGAGATCTCCTTTGCACACGATAATGACAGGCAACGGGTCTATTCATGCGGTAATGATGTAACCGATGCAATTCGTCAACCGGAAATAAGCATGCTTGCTTCGCGCGTATCGGCTGTAAAAGTCGTAAGGCAGGCCCTCGTGCAGATGCAAAGAAAAATCGGACATGAGGCCGGCAGCGTTATTGACGGCAGAGATGCAGGAACGGTTATTTTCCCAAGGGCCCGGTTTAAATTTTACCTGGATGCAACCGTAGAAACAAGGGCCCGGAGAAGATATAAAGAACTTGTTGAAAAAAATATTGAAGTGAGTTATAAAGATATATTTCAGGATATCAGGAAAAGAGACAGTGATGACAGCAGCAGGGATATTGCGCCGTTGAAGCCGGCAGATGATGCTGTTATTATTGATACAACAATGATGACAATTGAAGATGTTCTGGAAAAGATTTCGCAAGAAATCGACACCGCAACAGCTTCATTGCCATAAATCAAAAAGGAAGAGAGGAAACACAGTAATGGAAGAAACAAACACAGTAAATCAAGAAACACAAGAAGCCGCACAAGCAGCCAATGCGGTAAAGGATGTGCCGGAAAGTGACGGCAATTTTGAGCAATTGCTGGAAGAGAGCCTGAACGCCAAGAACATTCAGGTAGAGGAGGTTGCCACAGGTACGGTTATTCAGATAACATCAGACTATGTCATAGTTGATGTGGGATACAAATCCGAAGGCCAGATACCGATAGAAGAGTTCAAGGATTATGAGAATCAGCTGACGGTTAAAGAAGGCGACGAAGTGGATGTGTTTATCGAGGGCTGGGAAAATGAGAATGGTATGATGATTCTCTCGAAAGACAAGGCTGATAAAATGCGGATATGGACTAAGGTCAGCAAAGTCTATGAGGAAGACGAAGTAATTGAAGGAAGAGTAATTTCGCGGATCAAGGGGGGCCTTTCCGTAGACATAGGATTGAAAGCCTTTTTGCCGGGTTCACAGATTGACCTGCACCCCATAAAAGATCTTGACAAACTGATAGGTGAAACTTTTTCGTTTAAGATTTTGAAACTGAGCAAGAAACGGGGCAACATTGTCCTTTCACGCAGAGCAATACTTGAAAAGCAGCGTGAGAGCCTTCGAGAAGAAACATTGAAAAAGATTGAAGAGGGTGCCGTGGTAAAGGGTATTGTGAAGAATATCACCGACTATGGTGTCTTTATAGATCTTGGTGGTGTTGACGGCCTTTTGCATGTGACCGACATTTCCTGGGGCCGTATTTCTTCACCGCGCGATTTATTTACGGTCGGCGATGATATAAATGTTAAAATATTAAGCTATGACAAAGAGAATCAACGCGTTGCCCTGGGCTATAAGCAGCTTAAAACAAATCCCTGGGAACTTGTAGAAAAGAGATATCCGGTAGGGGGTCGTGTTACGGGTAAGGTCGTTAATATAACGAATTACGGCTGTTTTATAGAGCTGGAAGAAGGTGTAGAAGGTTTGATACATATCTCCGAAATGTCATGGACAAAGAAAATAAAGCATCCTTCCCAGCTTATTTCCATAGGCGACATGCTGGAAGCTGTTGTGCTTGATATGGATGTCCCCAGAAAAAGAATCTCACTCGGACTTAAGCAGCTTGAACCAAACCCCTGGACTATCATCGAAGAGAAATATCCGGTAGGAACAGTAGTCGAAGGCGTGATAAAAAATCTTACGGATTTCGGAATTTTTATCGGTTTGGATGAGGGTATCGACGGGCTGGTACACATATCGGATATTTCATGGACCCAGAAAATCAAACACCCGGCAGAGGTTTATAAAAAGGGTGATCTGGTAAAGGCTGTTGTTTTGAGTATCGACAAAGAACATGAACGCTTTTCACTCGGAATCAAACAACTTGAACCTGATCCCTGGAACGAAGTTCCTAGTAAATACAGACGCGGTCAGGTAGTCAAGGGAACAGTAACCAATGTTACGGATTTCGGTATTTTTCTTGAAATCGAGGAAGGGGTGGAAGGTCTTGTGCACGTTTCCGAAATCAGCGAAGACAAGGCCAAGAACCTGAAGGAATCGGTTAAAGAAGGCGAGGACCTTGAGGTTCTTATTATAAGCCTGGACAAACGCAACAGGAAGATCGGTCTCAGTTTGCGAGAGCTGAAGCAGGCCCAGGAAGAGCAGGAAGTAAAGAACTATATGTCCCAACAGAACAATGGACAATCTGCTACGGCAACACTTGGTGATGTTGTCAAAGACGGACTAACCGTAACAGACGAAACCAAAACAGAGGCAGCACCGCAAACAGCGCAGGAATCTGATGCGGTTGCTGACCATGCCGCAGCTGTAAGTACTGCTGAAACAGAATCGACATCGGAACCACCACAGGAAGCGGCTGCTGCCGAAGAGCAGCCGGTACCCCAAAGCGGTGCCGAAACGCAGGAAGACATTTCCCGGCAGTCCGTACAGGAACCTGAAGCAGCCGGTGAGCCCTCTTCAGAAGAAGCACAGTCTGAGGAAAAAACCGACTAGCACAGCGTCACAATCGGATTTGCTGGTATGATGTAGCGAGGCCCTTTGGTTTTGATTGCTGCGAGCTATGTGCTCGCTGGAACGACCGTCTCTTATGGTATAGACAATTGCTCGCACCGCTCTGGTTGCCTAAAACCAAAGAGCCTCACCGCTGAACTGACACATTAAAGTGTGACAGTCTCCCAGTATAAACAACGCCATGTATATACATGGAAGGCGAGCTCTTGCTTTTGTCTTTGCAGTACCGACCGGAAGCAGCGTGGTATGCACGGCACGATCCTGATAAAAAAATAATTATGGATGACTCGCTCAGTACACGGCGAGCATGATCTGTAGAGCCCGACCCATGAAAAGACATCCCTTCATAACCGGTTTTGTTTTTTTACTCTGCATAGGTATTGCTTTTATACTCGGCCTGTGGGCTTTGGGACAGATGGGGCTTCTGGAAGATATAGGGGTCAGCAGTAAAGCAAAGGTTGCGGTTATAGATATTGAGGGGGTTATTACCAAATCACGACCGATCATAGCAAAACTCAACAGGTATAAAGATGCCGAAGCTGTCAAGGCCGTAATAATCAGAATAGATTCACCCGGCGGGAGTGTCGGCCCTGCGCAGGAGATTTATGAAGAGGTTGTAAAGCTTAGAGAGCAGAAATCCGTGGTGGCCTCACTGGGGTCTGTTGCCGCCTCCGGTGGTTATTATATAGCCAGTGGTGCACATAAGATTATTGCCAACCCCGGCACCATAACAGGCAGTATCGGGGTTATTATTGAATTTGCAAATGTCGAAGAGCTGTTAGGTAAAATCGGTTTAAAAAGTGTTGTTATAAAAAGCGGGAAGTATAAAGACATCCTGTCACCCACACGTCAGATACAGGCTGAAGAACGGCAGTTGCTGCAGGGTGTTATCGACAGTATTCATGGTCAGTTTATCGACGCTGTGGCAATGGGAAGAGACCTGCCGCGGGAAACAGTCGCCGTGATAGCGGATGGAAGAATTTTTTCCGGGGAACAGGCCAAAAATCTGGGGCTTGTCGATGAGCTTGGCAACCTCCAGGATGCTATAAAGATTGCAGCAGAGCTGGCCGGGATAGAAGGCAGGCCGCATGTTTTGTATCCTGAGAAAAAAAGACCTTCCATATGGGAATTCATCATACAGGAATCGCTTATAAAACTGCAGGATACCCTTTCACATAACAACCTCCGGGCAAGCTATATACTTTCATCTGCCAATAGCCAGTAAACAATAGCGAATGGCCAATAGGCAAGCGAACAGGCAATAGTGAATAGCCAAGAGCCAAGAGGGGCACCTATATTGGCTCATTCTTCTTAATCACACATGAAAAGGAGTGCAAGAATGGCAATTGTTGAAGTAAGCATTGTCCCGATAGGGACCGCCGGCACCAGCGTAAGTCAGTATGTTGCCGGTGCCGTAAAACTGCTGGAAGAATCCGGCCTGAAATTCAATCTGACCCCGATGGGCACTATTATACAGGGTGATCTCAAAGACGTGATGGATGTGGTGCTTAAGATGCATGAAACCCCTTTCGGCAAAGAGGTTTCACGGGTCTATACTACTGTCAAAATTGATGACCGCAGGGACAGGGATGTCGACATGATGGACAAGATCAAGGCGGTAAAAGGAAAATTGTAAAAACAGTATGCCGCACAGCCGTCTCCAATTTTTTTATTGACTATGAATGTGGATGAAAGTATAAGTTGAGTAATTTCCAAAGGAGGGAAAATGCTTCGAAAAAACTTATATAATCTGTTTAATTTAATAAAAAATACCTTCAGATAAAACATATAAGGGGTCAGGCCCGGACATAGGACAATATGAGCAGACAAAAAAGGGGAGAGAGGAGATGGCTAGATCTCTTAGGATTGAATTTGAGGGTGCCTTTTATCATGTGACAGCCCGAGGTAATGAGCAAAAGGCAATATTCTTCACAAAAAGAGATTACGAGAAGTTTCGTGAATATTTAACAGAGGCGCAGGAGAAATACGGTTACATACTGCATTGCTATGTTTTTATGACAAACCATTACCATCTGCTCATCGAAACACCTAGCGGGAATCTAAAAAGGATAATGCATTATGTTAACAGTTCCTACACAAACTATATCAACATAAAAAGAAAACGCTGTGGGCATCTTTTTCAGGGCAGATACAAAGGAATAGTTGTAGAGCGTGACAGTTATCTTATGGAATTAAGCCGTTATATACATCTCAATCCGGTAAAGGCAAAAATGGTGGCGGCACCTGAGGACTATCCTTATAGCAGTTACAGCAGTTATATATCAAAAAATGGTGAGAGTATCGTTAATAGTGATCTTATATTGGGAATGTTGTCTGAGAATAAAATTAAAGTGAAAAAAAAGTATCTGGATTTTGTAAATGCAGGCATTGATCAGGACTTGGAAAATCCATTAAAAAAGGCCTATGCCGGATTAATACTGGGAGGTTCTACCTTTATTAAAGAGGTTTTGAAAAAGATAAAACAGACAGATTTGGAAATGGAAGGCATCATAGCTCGCCGCGCATTACAAGGGTTAGATAATGGAGATGAAATCATAGAACAAATTTGCAAACTTTTGAGAGTTAGAAAAAACGACATAATTCAATCAAAAGACAAAACACATAGGGATCTTGCCATTTATGTTTTAAAAAAATACACTGCCATGACTAACAAAGAAATTGGCCAAATATTGAATGGCCTCAGTTCGGTTATTGTTACCAAAGCCCATCAGAGATTCTCTATAAAGCTGAAAGGGGATAAAAAGTTAAACAAAAAAACACAAAGGATTTTGTCCCATGTCCGGGCCTGACCCCTTGGTTTTTTCTAAGCTGGGGTTTGTCCGGCACGCCTTTAGAAAATCGCGTAGAAGAACTAATATCTATTTTTGCGTATCTCAAGCCTGGATTATTGCATTATGACGATGCAGCACACCCACAAAGAGTGAAAGCAGCTATCAAACCCTATTTTTTAAGAAGAAGAAAAATTGATGTCTTAGATGACTTGCCCGCAAAAAATTGTGATGAAGTCTGGCTTGATCTTACGCCTGCTCAGAGAGAGGCTTATGATAGAGCCGAAAAAGAAGGTGTCATTGCTTTAAATGAGCAGGGCGATTCGGTAACCGTGCAGCATGTTTTGGCGCTGATTACAAAATTAAAGCAGATTTGCAATGTTGAGCCTATCAGCAAGGAAAGTTGTAAACTTGAATATCTCATGGAGCAATTGCCTGAAATTATCGAACAAGGCGGTAAGTCGCTTATCTTTTCTCAATATCCTGATAAGACACTGAAATTTTTAGAACCCGAACTGCGACAGTTCAGCCCTCTTGTCTATCATGGGATGTTATCCGATACTCAGCGTGATAAGATAATTGACGACTTTCAAAATAAAGATAATTGCAAAGCTCTTCTTATGTCCGTCAAGGCAGGCGGCTTAGGCTTGACTTTAACAAGAGCAAATTTTGTTTTTCATTTTGATTTGTGGTGGAATCCGTCAGTTGCAGCTCAGGCGGAAGATAGAGCACACAGGATTGGTCAGAAGAAATCAGTTTACGTTACGTCCATTTTTACAGTAAATACGATTGAAGAAAAAATACAACTCCTCCTTAAAAGAAAAAGAAAATTGTTTGCTTCTGTTATTGACGATTTAAGTGATACAAATCTTTCAGTAACCCTTGATGAAGAAGAATTATTCGGCCTATTTAATCTTCAAAAGGGTAAAGCCAAATCTACTTCTCAGAAAGTATCAGCAGAGTTATTATCTCGGCTTTCGCCATTGCAATTTGAGAATGTGATATCAACTCTTTATGAAAAAATGGGCTATCATGTCAAGCTAACCCCTCGAACTCGGGATAAAGGAATTGATATTTACGCAAAGAGAATTTCTGAAACGGGTTCAGAAGTTATGGCTATTCAGTGCAAACATTATCCAAAGGGAGCAGTCGGCGTTGAACATGCCAGAGCTTTATATGGGGTCATTCATGATCAGCCGAGCATTACGAAAGGCGTTCTAATTACAAGTGGTAGCTTTTCAAGGGACTGTAAAGATTTTGTCAGTGATAAACGCATCGAACTTTTTGATATAAATATTGTATGTGGCTTACTTGGAAAATATGATGTATTTATTGAGACTGCATAAGGACGGTCGGGGTCGGACCTGGCTAATAACAGAATAATATGCTGAATTTGGAGGGGTTTAGGGGCTTAGAAGGTCAATCTTAGATGCAAAATGGTGATGCTAAGAAAAAGGAGGAGCCTTCGTGAGTCACTGATTCCTTACAAGGCTGGTTTTGGTACCCAAAAGGGCCTTTTAAGCGATAAAAACAAATACTTTTGGCGTTATTGTTAAGTTTTCTCAATGCATTACTCGGGTCCGACCCGCAAACCTCAAAACAGGTTTTAATAGCCGCGTTTTTGCAAATACTGCAGGGTGAACATGCGCGGTGAAAACTGTTTGCCGAACTCGAGCTTTGAGGTAGCATTGGTAGAGTGAACTCTCTGAACATCGATCATCTGACTTGCGTTAAAATGGGCGACATCCATTCCTTCGTGTCCCTTGCCGATAAAGCCGAACTGGTCCATCACTTTCCACAGCTTTCCGCGCCGATCATACCGGTCTGAATACAGAAAATTCCACGTTTCAGGATCAAGGTACCAGATCATCCTGGTATAGAGAAAGTTAGGGTCCTGGTTAATTGCTTCAATTACATGGGCTTTGATGCGCTCACGCAGGGTGCCGTCCCAAAGGCAGTCACCGGGAGTGTGCTGCAGCCTGGATGCATCATTATGCCGCACCAGCAGCAATTCCTTCCGGCCCAGGTACTTGTATTTGTTTATCTGAACCGGGCCGTCCCAGCCCAGGTTGTCAAATGCGCAAAAATCAGCCCCGCCCTGGGCATCTTGACGCTCTGTGGTGGAACGTCGCCGTATTCTGCGGATTGAGGGCATCCAGAACCAGGAATCGTAAGGTTTCATGCGATCTTTATACATGATTTCCATGATGCGCATATTACGGGTCTCGGGCGGAGCAAGCTGCAGCATCTGGAAGGCCCGCCAGATATTTTTGGGATTTTTTTCAAACTCCGGTACGGGCGGCACATCTGTTCTGCCGGCGAAAAACATGATGTTGTTTTCAATAATAATATCCATGTCATATTTCAAGCGGCCGTCGACAATGTATCCGGCTTCATTGCTCGTGTAAGAATCACCATAGTTTCGGCAGCGGTAATTATGAGCCATTTCAACAGCTTTATCCGTATCGGGAAAAGGCACGCCAGCAATCCAATTGAGCAGTTCGCCCTGCGGCCCCACTTTTGCCTGGCCGTAATGCTTTTTGGTCATTGCAATGATACCTTCAGTCGGTAGAATCTGCCGGTAGGGCACAATCACAAACCAGCTTTCACCCCAGCGCTGGGTATCCTTCATAAGAGTATAGTAGCTTTCCGGCAGAAATTCTTTAACTTGCTCAACGTTTTGACTGGTTATTTTTTTGCCGACCCATTGCTGTTCCCATGCACGCACGGCCTGCAGCTCTTCAGCCTGGTAGCAGGCAGCAGGATAGGTAATATCCTCTGCACAAGCGGCCGAGGCGGTATGCAGAACAGCCAGAACTGCGGCAATAGATAGTATAATTGCTCGTTTTGTTGTGGTCATGCGGCGTTCTCCTTTTGTAGTTTCTTAAAACTCATAGGTTACTTCAAACGTCAGGGTGTCAAGATCATTTTTTTTGTTGGTACCATGCCCGAGATCAAAAAAGTCCAGATAGCGGACTAAAAAGGTCCATTTAAAGGTCGGTTTAAATCCCAAAGCCGGGGCATAATATCCGCCCCCTTCAGTTAGATAATAGGCTGCGTAGAAGCCGGGCAGAATGCGCCCATTCCACAGCTCATAGTTAAAGGACTGGGTGATAGTTGAAAAATGGTGACCCTGTTTGCGAAAAACGACCCAGGGATATATTAAGTCCTGCCTATGCCGTTCCGGCGCCCATTCCATAAAAATCTGAGTAGATGATGCCAGGTGCTTATTGCGTGCCCAGGGGGTAAGGCCGGGTATGAATATTTTGGTGTCCCAGCCCAGCACAAAGGCATAACGGTCAAATTCGCCAACGCGCACGTTTTGACCTATCTGCTCATTGAAATCCTTGTTGGCCTCCCATACGAATTCCCCCCGCAGTATATTGCCTGACATGGCAAATGTGGTTCCAGGGATAACCGTAATTTTGTAATCAATAGTTTTATTAAAGGTAAAGCCATAGGTGTTCTGCCAGCCGTAATGGTTGACATGTTTGGCACGGCCCCTGCCGGTTAAAGCAGGCAGCACAGACAAAATTGCATCTCCTTTTCTGATCACCGGGTCATCGGTGCGGTGATGGAAGTACAGCAGGGTCCAGTCAAAACCCCAGGTAAAGCCCCTGATCCGGATACCCCATTCGGGTGTTTTCCAGTTTGAAGGCGCATCCCTGTAATAAGACAGGAACTGATCATTAGGGTGTCTGAACTGGTTAAAAGCCTCCGGGTGGGTCAAATGATAACCGGCAGGCCACAATCTGTTGGGCTGGAAGTCAGGGATGACGACCAATTCGAAGCTCAGCTCCCCCGGCATGTTATAGGGTGTTAAAAAGAGACGCAGCATCCACAAGCCGCGCTTTATTTCGGCAAAATCAGGATAGGCCGGATTCAAGTTCCCTCTTAGGTCTACGGGGTTTATGATATCAGTCATACGCTCAAAAGAGGTTTCTCCCCAGGAAACAATCTGCTTGCCGAGGCGCACCTGAAATAAATCATGGTTTATCTCGGTGTAGAGCTCCCGGCAAATATCCCTGAAGGTTTCATAGGATTTGACTTCTTCAACAGCATGATGGCCGCCGAAATCATGTAAATAGCGGCGATAGCTGTCATCAATTTCGTGGGCCTTATCATAAAAATTCTTCCAGACACCATAGACATTTATTTCATATGCACTCCCCCGGTATGCCCGCCACATGGTCTCAAGCTTCAGCGTTGTCCGGGCATTAAAAAGTTTATAGTCGTGCTTTTCCCAGTAAGCAGTCTCCCGTACCCTCATGAGCCACTGCTCGGAGATTTTGCCATGGATGATAACCTTACCGTCAAAAAGGGTAATTGCATTAACGGTCGGTATAAACGCTGCCACGACAATCACGAAAAAAAGAAATACTTTCAGCACAAAACCAATTTTCATCATGCTCTTCACCTCATTGATCATCTAATTTTTCACTAGGACAGCGGCACATTTGAACTTGTGGGTTACCCACGCTGGAAACAGTCGGTGCGTTTGCTGCGGGCTAAGTGCTCGCAACAGCTGTATCATTTTTATACATCATCGGCGGCTCGCACCGCCCTTGCTGCTCGAACCGACTGTTTCCAGCGGTTGAACTGATAAAATCAAATGTGAAGCTGTACTAGGGCGCTGCCGGCAACCCGGGCTTCCGCCATTCCGTTGCTGTCACGCCGGGCAGTACCTTTTTTATAGTAGGCGTCCCAGAAACCGCAGCCTGTAACTACTTCGGCAACCTCAACTCCGAAATGGCGTATAAGAAAAGCGGTATTATGAATTATCTCTTTATAGAGGTACTGCGACGGCCAACCCCACGTGACAACCAATGCTCCCGGTTTAAGGTTCCTTTTTTTATGCTCACCGGGGATGCTCAGTGCTTTTAAACGATCAAAAAAAATTGCGGTTTGAGCATTCTCACGGGCAGTATATACCGGGAAGCCTAGTACAAAGGCATCACATTCCAAAAATCTTTTATAAACATATACCATATCATCCTTTATTGCACACAAGGTATCCGGCTTTTCATCCTGGCATTTCAGGCATCCAATGCAAGGGGATATGTTCAGTTGTGAAAAACCGAGTTTCTCTACAATGCAGCTGGCTTCGGCAGCACCATCAAGCAGTGCATCCATGATGCAATCAGTATTACCGCCGGTTCGAGGTCCTGCCAGCAGGGCAAACACATCTTTTACCGTTCCCGGGGTTTTGATGGAGGGGAGCTTCCACCGGGTAATTTTTATGAGTGGTTTGTGTTCATCAATACTTTTTTGATCATTCATTATAGCAGCCACACGTTCAGGGTTTTTCAGTGCCAGGATGAACGTCTCAAAAGAGGGATATCTTTCTGCAAGGGCATTAATGACAAGATCTTTAGTAACCCTGTTACCACCTTCTTTTAACAGCCGGTATTCTATGGCCTCAAGTAATCGGTGTTCATGAAATGCCTTGCTCATAACGGGCCAGAAAGATAAAAACTTTTCCATAACCTGATGTGCATCAGCAGTAAAACAGGATTTTTCCATTTTTTGCCCTTTGTTTACTCAGGTATCTAATGATTTACACAGGAAGCGCGGTTTAAATATCAAAACAAGCACCGGCACGAGAAAAACGGCCCCGAGACAGTTTAAAAACAGTATAACCGCCAGCATCAACCCCATCTGGGCCTGAAACTTGAGCCCTGAGAGAACCCAGACCAGAAGGCCGAGCACTAATGTTCCGGCCACATAAATAACGGACTTTGTATAGGTTTTAATAGTAACTATAAGTATCTCATTAATATTCAGCGATGGAGTGCGTTTTTTTTCTTCAGCAGCCCGGGCCAGCATATATATTCCATAATCAACCCCCATACCGATCCCTGCAGCAGATACCGGCAAGGTTGATACGGAAAGGCCGATATTGCATAGAGCCATATACGCAAAGGCCAGAAAGTTTGAAATCATGAGAGGGATCATGAGTATTAATCCGGCCTTGAGTGAACCAAAATTAACCGTGCAGAAGATAAATACCATAAAAAGAGCCAGCAGCAGGGTCTGTAGCTGTTTTTGCGCGACCACTTCATTTATGGCCGCCTCAACACCGATAACACCGCCGGCAAGTTTATATTCAAATCCACGAGGAAGATTTGAGTGTTTGCTGATATAATCTTTGGCTGAGGAAACGGCCTTTAGTATGGTCGGTCCGGTTTTGTCGGTAAAAAAAAGTACAATATTTGTCTGCCGCAGCTTAGGATCAAGAAATTTATTCATATCACCGGGATCACCCGACTGGGTGAGTCCTACCAGATAGGTGCTGGCGGTCTGCTGATCCTCCGGCAACCCAAACCACTTGGGGTCGTCTTCATGAAACTTTTGCGGCATGGCCATAAGCGGTGCAATGATATTCTGGACACCTGCCGCACCTGAATGCTCAAGCATGTAGCGGGAGAAGTTTTTAACATCGGCCAGGGCCTGACGATTGGTAAGGCAGCGCACTTTTTCTCCCTCAAGGATGATATAGAGCGGATTAATGAGGGGCAGGTTCCTGTTTATCCTGACACTATCCTGGTTATAACGCGAATCAGGATACAGCAGGTTGGAGCCGACCTGAGCATCACCTACAATGAGGCGCTCTGACCAGTAATAAGAAAATCCCAGGATGACAACTACTATGCCAATAACAGTATAGCGGCCGCGTCCGATAATCCAGGGGGCCAGCCAGTCTGCAAACCGGTTGGCAAAACCGCGCCGCTCTTTTTCTTTAAGCTGCTCGCGCTTAATGTGAGCAAGAAATGCATCAGAGACCGGAATATAACTCAACACAATCGGTGTGAGGATCAATCCTATAATAACGGTAACGAAACACCAGAAACAGCCGGCAATGGCCATTTTTTGCAACACCGGTATAGGTGCTATTGCCACAATTGCAATGCCGAACGCATCTGTTGCAATAGCGGTAACCCCTGGCAGGAACATCTTCTCGACAATCACCCTGATACCTGCCAGCTTGTCCCCTGTTTTTACATATTCTTCAAAATATCTGTTGTAGAGCTGGTGTGAATGGCGAAAGGCCATCAGGGAAATAAGGAACGGCATCACAAATATCAGCGGGTCAAGGTTGTAGCCCATCAGCGACATAAAACCAAGTCCCCATATGCCGGAAACAACTGCGGTAAAGGGAACAAAAATTGATGCCAGAACAGATCTGAACGCCAGCCAGAGCAATACAGGCATGAGTAGGGCTGTCCCCGCCATGATATAATTCATTTCATCTATCATGCTGGCGACAACGCCCAGGTGCATAGGATGGCCCACAATAGAAACCAGTGTATTATCATCTTCGGTCTGCCTGCGGATCCTTTCAAGTTCACGGTAGACTGTATCATAGTCAAGTTCTTCTTCCATAAAGTCGGCAAAGATGAGTGATTTTCTGGAATCAAGGGAAACATATAACCCGTAATAGGTTTCGTTTGAGTAAATCGCTTCTTTCAGCTCTTGCATTTGTTGTGGATTTTTCGGCACGTCCGGCCACATCAAAGGGACAGCTTCCATACCCCAGGAGGTTATCCGGGGATTTTTAATCTTTCTTGAGGCAATTGAAAGTATTTTATAACGATCAATACCGGGGATTGCTTCCAATTCGTTTGTTATGTATTTAATTTTACTCAGAGTGTCGGTAGTAAAAATATCACCCTTTTTTACCGAAACCATAATAACAAGAAAGTTTGCACCCCCGAATGTCTGACGGAAATGATTGTGAATCTTTACGTAACCGTGGCTCTGAGGAAGCAGCTCGTTGAAGTTGGTGGTAACTCTGAGGCGCAGCAGATGATATCCGAAAAAAGCCGTGATGAGCAAAATAAGGATAAGGATAAACAGCCTTCGTGCAATAATGAAATCCGCAACTTTCTGCATCGTTGTAGGGGGCACTAGATAATCCTTCAGAAATTTTCCATGGTTGACTCTTTTATTAATTTAAAAAACACGATCTAAGGGTGTGCAACCAAAAAAGCTTTGAGCTTTTCAGAACAGAAGATTAGAGTCGTGCAAAAAATTGCTTATGCATTCATACTTTTCTTTGTTTGCCCAAAGAAAAGTATGCAAAAGAAAGGGCACCCTGCAACTTGTCCCGATACATCGGGATACCCTCGCGGCAGGATTTCAGACGGATTAAAGGGTCAACAAACTCACCGCCTGCGGCGGTTCAGACATGTCGACCCTTTAATCCCTCTCAAATCCCTGCACTCGGCTGCGTTGCAATGGGATCAAAAGCCCTCTTTCAGCAGGCAACTTAAAGCTCGCCTTTTAGGCGAGAATCATTACTTGCTTGTACCGGAATGCCCGAGATCATTCTCCAGGAAGTACCGCCGTTATCGGTTTTCAGTATTGTGCCTCTTGATCCTACTGCAAAACCGGTCAGATCGTCGCAAAAATCAATATCCCTGAGCCAGAATTTGGTTCTGGTGAGTTCAGAGTGCTGCTGCCACACGAGCCCCCCATCCCGGGAGGTGATATAGGTGCCTTTTTGACCAATGCTGTGTCCACGACCTTTGTACATGTGTATTTGATAGAGCGTGATTTTGCGGGCTTCAGCAGGACTTGTTTGTTTTTCCCAGGTACTGCCGCCATTGCTTGTGGTAATAATAACGCCATCCATGCCGCAGGCCCATCCGTGCGCAGCATCTGCAAAAAAGACACCATAGAGCGACGGGGGAAATGATTCCCACCGGGTTTCATCAGCTAACGGAATGATTGCGGCGCATTCCTGGCGTTCCCAGTTTCTGCCACCGTCATGGGTGCGATATATTAAACCGTATTCGCCAACCAGCCAGCCGTTTGAGCGGTCGGTAAAACTGATGTCATTATAAATTCTGTCTTCACCACTGCCCTGATTAATCCAGGTTGTTCCTCCATCGCGGGTATGCACTATTGTTCCATAGTCACCGACTGCCCATCCATGCTGAGCGTCAATAAAGGTTACTGCAAACAGATGGTGCGGCGCAGGGCTTTGCTGGTTTACCCAGGTCTTCCCGCCGTCTTTGGTATGCAGTATAATTCCGGTTCTTCCCACAATCCAGCCGACCTGCGGGCCGACAAAGGAAACGTCACACAGGTTAACATCTGTACCGCTTTTTTGTTGCTCCCATGTAGTGCCGCCATCAGAGGTAGCCAGCACAATCCCATCAAGTCCCACAAGCCACGTGTGCAGACGATCAACACAATCAACACCAAAAAGATGATTAGCAGTTATACCACCAGGTGATGGTTCCTGCGCAGATACGGCATAATCCCTGGAAGAGCAGACCAGGGCTAAACAAATAATGAATAATAGTGTACAGGACCGAAAAATAATGCGTTGCATCATACACGTAGTGTTTTGTAATAACGGCAATACCGACCTTAATAAAATTTTATATTTATCACCTATGAAACAAATGAATGTTTTCCAAGAATAGGAAATGTTCTTCTTGTAAAAAGTTGCATATAAGAACAAGACGACATGAGATGTTGTGCACTATATGAACAGCATCGTAGTACCGCGTCACATTTACATTTGGGGGTTACCCGAGCCGGAAACAATCGGGGCGTTTGCTGTGGGCTATGTGCTCGCAGCGGCTGTATCATTTTTTGTACAGTATCGGCGACTCGCATCGACTGTTTCCAGCGGTTGAACTGATACCATTAAGTGATGCTGTAGTAGGTCTTCAAATGTAACATTTTTTGATACCGGCCTGCAATAAAAACTTCTTTACAAGTACCGATACCTGCGCTTCTGTTTACATTGATTAAATATATAGTGATATGTCAGCAGGTATAAAGGATTGCCCGATAGCCTGTAGTATTAAAATAGTGGAGATATTTTCATAAAAACGGTATAGTATACAACTTAGAAAGCATACCTTCATCAGAAATTACTACAAGCAGTTGTATAAACTGTATAAATGTTTTTTTGCACGCATAATTAGCCAAAGTAATCCGTTGAGTGGTTATGCAAAGTGCCGGGTGATGTAAGCGGGCTTAACACCATGTCCAAAGGACTGCATGCTTCTATTATAATACTGATTCTTGTATTTTCGGCCTTGTTGACGACTGTTTTTTTTCAGCCGCAGGATATTTTTTCCGACTCCCCGATTTATACTGACGACTATGCAATGCATTTTTCGCAGTGCATATCAATAAATCGATTTTTACGAACCGAGGGCAGCCTCTGGGGATATGATCCTTTTTTGCTTGCCGGTTTCCCCCGTGGGACGCTTCATCCGGATATTATGGCCTGGGCGCTTTTTTACACGGTCCTTTCTCCGGTTGTCGGTGCCGGTACCGCTTTTAAATTATTCATTTTGATTTTCCTAATGATTTATCCGTTGGGTATGTATGGTGCGATGCGCAATTTTGGATTTTCACAGCAGACCGGCCTGACAGCTGCACTCCTGGCAATACTTGTTTTCCACCTTTCGCTACCGATTGATTTTATGTTGTGGGGTGTTGCCTCATACGTGATTACCTGCTTTTTTTCTATCTATGTGCTTTCCCTTATATACAGACTGTGTGAGCGTTTTACCTGGAAGATATACGTGGGCACAGTGTTCTCGGCATCGCTGTTGTGGCTCATGCATGTTCTTGCGCCGGTGCATTTTTTCATTCCGGCATTGGTCATATATATATGTTCACTGAAAAAATTAAGCCGTTTCCAAAATCTTATGCTGCTGGTCATTCCATTGGTTGTTCTCGGCATTAACAGCTGCTGGCTGATACCTCTTGCAGAATTTTTCAATTATAAAACAACCAGGCCGGAGAATTATGAATTTACCCTACAGATAAAAAATATTTTTGAAGCTTTCAAGGTATATATTGAACAAAAACGCAGCCTACCGGCAAATGCTGAAGTTTTAAATAATACTTTTATTGAAGTTATAATAGCTCTGTTTGGAATGTGCGGTTTTTATCTCTGGAGCAGAAAAGGAATGTCAACATTACTGAAAGCTTTTTCAAGCGGAGTGCTTTTTATTTTTTTTATTGCCTATTTCGGCTCCCATACCCAGCTTTTTGCACAGCTGCAGCCGCAACGTTTCACCATTCCCCTCAACCTTCTTTTAATTATCCCGGCCGGTTACGGGTGCCGGACAGTTTTACAGGAAATTTTTCAGAGAAAAAGTGTGGTTGCAATTTTCTTTATTCTATGTCTCGGTTTTGTTTTATTATATCGGCCCGTTGTTAAACCCTTCGGTATATTTTATAAATATAAAACGTATCGTTTTAGTTGTGCTTTTCCTCAACAGCTCATCGAGCTTTTAGATTTTTTGGAAAAACACACTACGCGCCAGGGAAGAATACTCATAGAGGATTCGGAATCAAGTGCAGAAGATGTCGAACAGTATTACGGTGGGCATTTCCCCGGCCTGTTTCCGGAATATCTTAAACGGGAATATTTGTGCGGGCCACGACCCATGTATCCCATAAAACACAGTTATGCAAGTTTTACCAAAGGACTGCTTTTTGAGAAAGACATTAGCGGTTATTCACACAGTGAACTGAGAAAAGTGTTTGATATATATAATGTAAAATGGATTGTTTGCTGGTTTGACGCTTCCAAAGACTTTCTGGAGCAGTTTCCCGGTTATATAACCAGGGTCGGGGAAGTTGATAAATTTGCAATATATGAAATAGACAGACAATCATCGTTTTTCTTGAAAGGTTCCGGGGACATCTCTGCAGACTATAATAGGCTGGAAGCAGACAATGTGGTCGCTGAAAAAGGGGAAATCATTTTAGCTTATCACTGGATGAAAAATCTAAGATCAATTCCCGACCTGCATATCCGGAGAGTTTTTGTCGGGGATGACCAGGTTGGTTTTATCAAGATAGAAAACCCTCCCAAGGATTTTGTGCTGATAAACGGCTATTAATGAAACCGTCATATTACCCGGAGGGTTTTAAGGGGACACTTTTTGCTATTGTAGAAGCAGATGGTGAGGGTTACTGTGGTAACAGGAATAATCATACAGCCTTTTTTGAAAAAATTTATAGACAAGCACCACGTGGAGTTAAAAATGAATGTAACAATTTGTTTTCGCCATACATGCACAATCCTTATAAGCATTTTTTTTATAGTATGCTGTGGCTGTAATAAACTTATGGAACAGCGCAAAGAGCACTATTATAATCTGGGCAAACAGCTTTATGAAAATGCTGAATATAGAGCGGCTGTAAAGCAGTTGAAAAATTCACTTGCTTTTAATGACAGGTTTTTTGAAGCGCTTTACTTGTTAGGGCTGTGTTACAGGGAATTGGGACAAAAAGAAAATGCCATGATTGCTTTTAAAAATGCAAGCAATCAACAGCCTGATAACCTTGAGGTGCGTTTTGAATTGGCGAAAATTATTTTTATGCGGAAAGGCTATCTGGCAGCACGTTTTCAGGCCAATGCGATTTTAACATTAGATAGACATTACAAAAAAGCAAAATTGATTGTTCTCGATGCGGACATTAAATCAAGACAAAATCCGTTGGTTGAATCTGCAAGTAGTGACATTGATGTATTATTCAACAAGGGCTGGCAAGATCCCCAATTGTATCGTTTTGCAGCCGAAATAAAAATACTGAGGGGCAAGCTGCCAGAAGCTGAGCAACTGCTGGATCAATGCAGCAAAGAAGACCCTGGTTTAATCGCAGCGTGGGAGTTTTTAGCCGAGAGCTATAAAGGAGAGTTTCAGTATAACAGGGTAATGGGTATATATAAAAAGATTATTGAGCAGGCCGAGCAGAAACAGCCGTATCAGCAAGCCTTTGTAGGATTTCTGCATGAGATCGGGGAGGTAGAAAAGGAAGAGGCTCTTCTCAAGGAAATGGTGAAAAGTTATCCGGATAATCTTACACTCAAATTGCAGCTCGTCAATTTTTTTATTGATAACGGCAAATTCGATGAAGCCTCAGCAGCACTTATTGCTGAAATCGATAAAAAACAAGATGACCTTATGCTGCAAAAGATGCTTATTAGTCTGTATGAAAAGCAAGGCAATCTCGACAAAGCAATTGAAGTTGCCCAAAAAGTTTATGCCAGCATTGAAGCAGGATCATACAAAAGGGTTGAGATGCAAAACATAATTGCCCTTCTTTATTATAAGAGGGGTAACTATAGTTTCTCCAGAACATTAGTAGACAGTGTTCTTAAGCAAAACCCCCGGGATGTTGAGGCACATTTTACCCTTTGTAAGCTTCAGATGAAAGAAGGGAACTATGTTGATGCCATCAGTAGGCTTCGTGACCTTAGCGTAAACAATCCGGATGAATCAGCAACATATTATTATTATCTTGGTTTAGCGCATGAATTAAATGGTGAGCACATAATGGCTGAAAAAGCACTTGCAAATGCCCTAGATAAATCACCAGGGCACAAAGAGGCCCTGCTTAAGCTTATCGGAATATTAGAAGAAAAAGGTTTTGCTTCTGCAGTTGAACACAGATTACAGGAATATCTGAGAGTAAAGCCAAAGGATGAGGATATTCAGGCATTACTTAAGAGTATTCAATAAATATGGTCGGTAAATAGTACCGGCAGCAATTGGCTGTTTGCCAATTGTTTAAGAAAGCTATCCATCAGCATGATAACTGCTTTTTTTGCGTTGTAACTACTGTTTATTGTAGAGATGGGTCACAAGACAAATGGATCACTATGATTATTTTATAGTAGGAGCCGGTTTTGCAGGCAGTACTATTGCACAGAAATTGGCTTCTGATTATCATAAGCGCGTACTTGTTATTGACAGAAGGGATCATGTGGGGGGGAATTCATATGATTATTACGATGATCATGGCGTGCTGATCCACAAATACGGCCCACATTATTTTAGAACAAATTCAAAAAAAGTCTTTGACTTTCTATCTCGGTTTACTGAGTGGCGATTTTATGAGTACAGGGTAAAAGCATATGTTAACAAGAAGCTCTATAGCATTCCTATTAACCGGGATACTATTAATCAATTTTTTGATATTGAGCTGCACACGGCAGAGGAAGTAAAATCCTTTCTGGATGCAAAACGGGTAAAGATAGACGTTATAAAAAATTCTGAGGATCAGGTTGTGTCTGAAGTAGGCTGGGAAATATATGAGAGCTTCTTCAAGAATTATACAAAAAAACAATGGGGGGTCGGTCCCAAAGAATTGGACAAATCAGTTTGTGCACGTATACCTATACGTACCAATACCGATGACAGATATTTTACCGATACCTATCAGGCAATGCCCAGGGATGGATATCATGTACTGTTTAAGAATTTACTGGACCATCCTTACATAACCGTAGCACGCAACACCGATTTTAGTGATATTAACAATAAAGTCAGCTATAAAAAACTCATTTATACGGGCTGTATAGATGAGTTTTTTGAGTATACATTCGGCCGGCTGCCGTATAGATCTCTCAGGTTTTGCCATGAACATTACAACAAAGAATATTATCAGGATTGGAGCCAAATAAATTATCCAAATGATTATGAATACACTCGAATTGTCGAAATCAAACATGCGACCGGTCAGATTTGCCCCCATACAACTGTAGTAAAGGAATTCCCTCTTTCTGAAGGTGAGCCTTATTATCCGATTCCCTGTCCGGCAAATCACCGGCTTTATACTATATATCGAAAAGAGGCAGAAAAATTAAAAGATGTTATTTTTATTGGCAGATTAGCACAATATAACTATCTTAATATGGATCAGGTTGTTGAGCAGACACTGCATCTTTGCGAGATACTGGCTGTTGAGTAACCGCTGCCGGAACCCTATTGCATATTTTATTTGATAACCACACAATGCATACCGAGCCATTTCACAAACCGGTCTCGATGGTAATGATTGCTTATACCGAAGAGAACCATATCCGACAAGTAATTGAGGAATATTACTATGGAATTTTTACAAAACTCGTTCCAGGCTCAGAATTCATTGTATACCTTGACAAACCAACAGATAACACACCGGAGATTGTTACAAGCATTGCACAAAAGTTTCATATAACTGTTATTGAGGGGCAAAAAAACCTAGGTTATGCCGGTGCAATGACTGCTGCATTACAGGCAACAAAACATGACATAATTTTTTATTCTGATTCATCCGGTAAACATGTCGCGTCAGACTTCTGGAAGTTGCTGCACTATGAGGCCGATTATGATATTATTACAGGACTCAGGTGCCCAAGATATGATCCCATAATAAGAAGGTTTATAACCTTTGTACAGCGAATAATTGTCTCCAGTGTTTTTCTTATTCCTTTCTATGACTTCAATACCGGCTATAAAATAATACATAGAAATATTATCGATACCATCCTGAATGAGTGCAAATACATGAAACAGAGCTTCTCCAGCGAATTGTTGATCAGGGCCTATAAAAAAGGCTATACCATAAAAAATGTACCGGTTTTGTTTAGAGACAGAACCGGCGAAAACACCGGTACGAATTATATAATGCTTCCACGCATTATTCTGAGATCACTGAAGGGATTCGTTAAACTGAGGCTGGAGAAACTAAATTAAAATACAGAGAGGCAAAACTCAATATCATTCCATCTGAAGAGCGCAGTTAATCTTTGCGGTTATAAAATTTTTTTTGATTGGGTTAACCTTTCTGGCATTCAATTCGGCAGCAAATCCCATTTTTGTCAAGGCAGCATGTTGTGCAGGAACCTGCACCATGAGGGACTGGCAGCGTTGCCATTCTACTTCAAGCATTTCTTCATAACCGACAAGATTCGAGTGCGCCGGCGGCAGCAGTCGTCTCCAGAAGCGATACAGTGTCTCAGCAAAACCTCTTCCGACTCCCTGATAAAATGCATCCTGAAGCGGACCGGTAAATTTTTCTCCAAAAGTACTGTCAAGCGGGTAATCAAGTGTATGCAGTGAATCAAAAAGCATTTCAGCACCTACCAGCATACCAAGGCCTTCGACAATATCCTTGTAATGTGATTCACGCATGCTATAGAGTTCATTGAAAAAAGACTCATCCGACCCGCGAAACTCTTTTTCAAAATCGTTCAGGAATGTTTTAAAATACCATTTCTCTGCCGGAGGAATGTGATTTAACAGCATTTCGTAGTTAATAAAAATTCCATAGTATTTTTGAGCGAGGTATCTATAACCCCAGTTGGTAAAGAAGATTGCGGGGTATTTCCCTGCCAAAAAGTTCATGAATGGTTGAAATGCTTTTGGGGTAATGTTTTGGGCTGCAAGCACAGTGCCGTAAATAAAGTCCGGCATATAATTTTTAGGAACTTCAAGAAGGTATGATTGAAACTTTTTTTCTTTTTGGGGATCATAAAGAAGAGAAAAAACCGCCATCATCCCTAGACACCTATATGCTTCAGGTTTTATTTCATCCGGGTAATGTAATGCAATCGTTTTTGATTGAGTATAATCAGAATTAAAGCTCTCTAAATTGAATCTGTTTAACCTGTTTGCCAGCCGTTCATAATTGTATGCTTTATAGCCAAAAATTTTAGCCCGGTCGTTTTTTGCATATAACCCGAAACTTTTTATGCTGCTATATATAATGAAGAATAAAACAATGCCTACAGCTGCCGCCTTCAAGAGCTTTTTTCTGTCGGGACGGCGCATAAAGAGTATAACTCCCACTGCGATTGCAGCAAAATAGAAGGGATAGGCTGCATGAATCCACCGATAGGGATACATATCAGATTCTTTAAATGCTGCAAACAGTCCGACGCCGGGCCAGTATTCAAATGGATTAATCTGTTTTGAAGACAGAGAAATGCACGCCATTAAAAAGACCGGAAACAGTGCAACAAAAATACCCTGCAGCAGTGCGAGCGGGATGTGTTCGATTTTGCTTCGTGTTGAACCGTATAAAAATGATTTCCAAGTGACGAGTGCATATTTCAGGATGGTGCATATGCACAAAAGAATCAAAACCCAAAACGCAATTGATACAGGGCCGATGGATCGCAGCGGATAATTATAGCCAAATGAATGAGGCACGGTAAAGAAAAAGCTTTGAACAAAATTCCAGATATTTGTTGAACCGCTCAAAAGAATACCGGTTAAATAATCACGACCACCTTTGGAATAGACAAGTCGTGTTATCCACGGTATGAAGCCGATTACAAAAAATCCGAAAAAACAAAAAATGCGGCAGAGGGTGAGCCTTGATAATCTAAATACCAGCAGGAATGCCGTGCAAAAAACATTGAAGATAATGTAAGTATAAAACATGAATGCACCGAAACCTGCAAGCAACCCTAAACATGCCCATAGCCGAAGCGGAATTTTTTCGCCGGCAGGATATTCAAAAATTTTAAACAGGATTATAAGTTGAGCAATCATAACTGGAATTATAGCGTGATGTGAGGCGATAGTGCCCACAAGGTTTAATCTGGAGAATGTTACAGGAGGAAATGCAAAAAGCCCGGCAAAGATTATTGCGGCCCATAGGCCATTATATTTTTTTAAAAAGCTGCACCACATGATAAGAGCGAGGAAAATCCAGAGCATACAAAAAATTTTCAATGAAAAAAGGGATCTTCCAAACAGCATAAAAATCGGCACCAGCATAAAACTTTCAAATAGACTGTCCCCAGAGCGGTGCTCATACTGGTATTCAAACAGCGGGGCCCTCAAATTGCCGTCAAGTAGATCACATGTCAGCACACCGCTGGCTGTTTCATCAAAAGCAGGATGAAAAATATGGGAAACCCCATAGATAAGCAATCCGCCCCTTTGTATAAAATAAAAAAGAAGCAACAGAATAAGGAGGGCTAAAGGAAAGTATTGAGTGAATTGAGCAGCCTTTTTCTGATTTCCCATATGCGCGCATGTATTATGGTTTTAAAACACGTGCTACTGGTTTACAGAGTCTTGCAATAAAAGTCTGAATACATACCAGACATTTAAGGCGTTTCTGAAATTTTTAGGCACCACCTTAAGACCCCGCAAAATCCTGCGAGGAGACATATAGAACCGCCTGTATGCGTATCTGTTGGCAGCAAAAAGTTCTTCATCAGTGGCTGCAGAAATATTTACCGATCTGGTGGTATAGTCACGGAAATCTACCTTTGTAAAGTCACAACCGGCCATTTCAGCAACTTTGGTGCCGGGAAACGGATTGAGATAAAAGAAACTGGCAACATGCAGGTCAGATGCGGCAGCCCAATCTGCAGTCAACATCATTTCCTCGTAAGTTTCGGTTGGAAACCCCATGATAAAAAAACCTGAGGCAACCAGTCCCCTCTTTGCCACCTGTTCGATTGACCACTTTACTTTGTTTAAATCAATATTTTTATTTATGATTTTTTGCATACGGGGACTTGCCGACTCAACTGCAAAGGAAATACGATAAAATCCTGCTGCCTTTAAAAGGTCAAGGAAGTCGTCGTCTGTACGGTCGCCCCGAATGCCGTTAGGAAGGGCACAGTGAAGTTGCAGCCCGCGTTCAACCATCCCCTGGCAAATTTCCTTGGCCCGCGATATGGACTGATTGAAAGAATCATCCACAAACTCGAGTTCGCGAATACCATAGCGATCCTTGAGCATGGATATTTCCTCCAATACTGATTCAGCAGAGCGCGGCCGGAAGCGCTTGCCGAAGACATTATGACAAAAAATACAGCCATACGGGCAGCCCCGGGATGTAAAAACAGTCAGACATCGATAATCATGCTTGATGATGTTCTCAGAGTTGCGGCCCTTGCGTTTAAAGTACGATTGTGGGTCGATCAGATCCCAGGCACACTCAAGTGAGTCAAGATCAGAAATCAGTTCACGCTGTGCCGTGCAAACTGCTTCGCCGTTTTTGCGATAAATAATACCTTTAACACGTTCCAGGTCATCACCATTCTCGATTGCATTGATTAGCTCCAGAACGGTGATTTCTCCTTCCCCATGAACTACAATGTCGATGTTGGGGTCCTGCAGGATTGACTGCTGATTAGCCGAGGCATAGGGGCCACCGAGAATTATGGGAGCTTTAGGACATTCTGCCCGTGCTGCTGCAGCAAGTTCATGTGTTTCCGGAGCCTCGAAGTTGATTGCAGAAAGCCCGATAACATCGGGCTTAAATTCTCTGATGGCCTGTTGCAGCTTTGCTATCGGCCAGCGAAGATTTCTTCCATCGACAATTTTTATTGTGTCGCCCCGCTCTTTGCGCAGCTTCCCGGCTATATACCCCAAGCCCAGGGGTACCGGTGTCGGTACGATAATAGAATTCGGGCGTGTTAGAAAAATTCTCATAGTGTATATTCCTTAAAATTTTAATTATACCATAGAAACAGTATCAGGGAAAATGAAAATCGAGGGGCATTCGGGGAGCATCTGCCGGGCAGCCTTTAAAAAGGACTTACTACTAATGTATTGATGTAATCTGCTAATAATGTTATGAGCAGATTAATTACTATTCTAAGAACAATATGCCAATGACTTTTATGCTGGACAAAGTAGTCCCCTGGGGTCGGTCATTCACGGAATACGTGGACATGTTTGCGCTGTCTGATGATGATCTCGGCAAGCATATTCTGGGGTGTGGAGACGGGCCCTCAAGCTTTAATTGTATATGCACGCGCAAAGGAGGCCACGTAGTTTCTATTGATCCGCTTTACAAATTCAGTGCCGCAGAGATTCAGAGCCGCATCAAGGATACCTATGCAGAAATCATAGAACAAACCGCAAAGAACAAGCATGAATTTGTCTGGAATACCATATCCTCTGTCGAGCAGTTGGGTGCCGTGAGGATGGCTGCAATGAATGATTTTTTATCAGACTATGAACAGGGCCGCAAGCAGGGGTGCTATATTGAATCACAACTGCCCAACCTGCCGTTTGCCGACAGACAGTTTGACATTGCCTTGAGCTCTCATTTTTTGTTTCTTTACAGCAGCCAATTATCAGAGGAGTTTCATGTTGAATCAATTTATGAGCTTTGCCGCGTGGCAACCGAGGCAAGAATTTTTCCTCTGCTGGAGCTGGGATCGAAGAAATCAAGACACCTCCAAAAAATTTATGATATTCTTCAGCAAGCAGGTTTTACCGTTAGTATAGAAAATGTTGCTTATGAGTTTCAAAAAGGCGGAAATGAAATGATGCGAGTCGTTGTAGACTGAATACTAATAACCGGTCCGTAATTAGTTTAGATATGTGTGTCGAAGAGATTAAGAAAAAACTGCGTGGACTTGCAAGCAAGGAAAAAGCAAAAGTCCTACAGAGATTTTTTAAGACCGGTCCGGGTGAGTACGGTGAGGGTGACATTTTTCTGGGTGTAAGGGTGCCGGAACTCAGAAAGCTGGTCAAAAAATTCCATAATTGTACTCTTAAAGAGGTCCGCATACTTCTCAGGTCCTCAATCCATGAAGAGCGTTTACTGGCATTGCTGATACTGGTGCATGCTTTTGCAAAAGGAGATGATGTCACCCGCAAGAAGATTTATGAACTGTATTTGAAACATACCAGGTTTATAAACAACTGGGACCTTGTGGACACAACAGCCGAACATATTGTTGGTGCCTACCTCATGGATAAAGACAGACAGCCGCTTTACTGTTTGGCCCGCTCAAAAGATTTATGGGAGCGGCGCATTGCCATCATAGCAACCTTTCATTTTATTAAAAAGGCAGAATTTATTGAGACACTGACAATTGCTAAAATGCTGCTGCACGATGAAGAGGACTTGATCCATAAGGCTGTAGGATGGATGCTGCGAGAAATCGGCAAACGTGACCTGCCGTCAGAAGAGACGTTTTTGAAGATTTATTATGCAACAATGCCCCGCACAATGCTGCGTTATGCAATCGAGCGTTTTCCCGAATCCAAAAGGCAACGCTATTTAAAAGGCACCATATAGCACATTCCCGACTGAATCCAACAGTTCAAAAAAAGTTACCTTTTATAATTAAAATCAAAAAACGATAAATAGAGAAAAATTTGCTATATAAATCAATTTTTTATTGCATAATAATATCTAAATTGATATAATAGCACTACCTTTGAAAAAAGACTTGAAAAAGAAAGTAATCCAGCAACAACAGCACACTGCATATTAGGTAACGCAACAGGAACTATACAGGAAGTGGAAAGGGGCCGGAATAGTGGAAAACCAAAACTCAAACTCTTTCAGTCAATACGCGCTACTTGGCAATAAAAAGAAGAATTTTCAATTACTTAATAGCATTACCAAAGCCGTTATCGTGTTGAATCTGTTTGACAGCCTGCTAACGCTGCTGTGGGTAAGAATCGGAGTGGCAGAAGAGGCCAATATTTTGTTGAGGAGTCTGGTAAGCCAGAATGCTGTTCTTTTTATGTGCGTAAAGGTTGCTCTTGTCTCCCTGGGATCATCATTGCTGTGGAGATATCGCAGGCATCTTCTGGCGGAACTTGGTATTTTTCTGGTATTTTTTGTCTATTCTGGTGTGCTTCTCTATCATATGCACTTCCTGCATCTTCTGGTCTAGCACAGCGTCACACTTTAATTTGTCAGTTGATCGGTGAAGGTCTTTGGTTTTGAGCAGCAAGGGCGGTGTGAGCAATTGCCTATACTATAAGACACAGTCGTTCCAGCGAGCACATAGCCCGCTGCAATCAACACCAAAGACCCTCGCTAAAGCATTACCCCCAAATTCAAAAGTGACTCTGTACTAGGTAAAAGTATAAAATACTATTAATGTGCCTGGTCGGTGCCGCTATGGAGCATTATCACAAAGATACCAAAGCAAATAGTCATCACCATAACGTTTCTGCCCCAACTCACCACGAGGGGCCGGCACGTCGGATTGCCCTGCTTTTCACTGATCTGAAAGGGTCCTCCGGTTTTTACAAAATGCATGGCAATGTGGCCGGCCGTAAAATGATCCAAAGACTCAATGATATCCTTATCCCGATTGTGAAGACCTACAAAGGTATTGTCGTAAAAACAATCGGGGATTCAATCATGGCCTATTTTCACTCACCCAAAGAGGCCCTGTGGGCCTCGATTGCAATGCAGAAAAGATTACAATCATATAATAAAGATCACAAACCGGCAGATCGTCTCCTAATACGGGTGGGCATGAATTACGGCTATGGAATTGTGGAGGAAAAGGATGTTTTTGGTGATGTTGTCAATATCGCAGCCAAACTGCTCTCTTGTTGCGATGCTCAGCAAATAATTGTAACCGAATCATTTTATCAAGCCACCAAAAGCAGTGCAGAGATTATGTTTCGCCCTTTTAATATGCTGGGGAAAAGACAAAAGCTGGGCAACATCAAGTTGTACCAGGTTACGTGGAAAAAAATTGGCGAGCAAAAAGACTTCGAAAACATATATCTTCTGAGCCTGACCTTGGAAACAACCGCAACCGGGGAAAACACCTCCAAAGAAATCAAAAAACTTATCCCCGGCATCCGGCGCAGTGCATATAAAACGGTACAAGAGACTGCAACCGAAATTAATGCAATTTTTCACGACCCCACAACATGTCTGGCCACTGCCGGGGAAACCCTTCAGACCTATCTGCAGGCTTCTTCCCATGATACTGAATTGCCCCATGTTTTGAAAATCGGTATCCACGCAGTTAGCAAAACCGCTTTGGGGGACGGTAAGCTTTTAGACCTGTTCGCTGAACCTTTAAAAGCCTGCCGGAGAGCACAACCGTATGAAATTGTATTAACCTCACAACTCTATAATGATCTGCCAAGCGATTTTCAGCAAACATGTGTGCCCCTGAAAAGCAGATCCCCTGGCCAAACTGCGCTTTACCTCTATAACTGGGAAAAACTTAAAAAGCAGCGGCCCATATTTACTGCTATTATACCTGATGAAGGCCTGCCTGCAGATAGTACCCCCTGTTTTTATTGCGGAACCACCAAACATACCACCAACAGTTGCCCTTCAAAATTTATCCGCAAAACGAAAAGTTTTCTTGACAAGCTCGGCTACCTGCCTTTGCACGAAATACGTCACATGTATTATGAAAATTTTGCAGATATCGTAAAACCGATTACGCGTGACTCAGGGGCAGCGCGTTTTGAGCTTCTTTTAAAAGAAAACCGAAATGATCCTTTTTCCGTTGCCTTCTTCGCGTTTTATGAAATTACGGCTTTTTTTCAGCTGCGTTCACTGCAACAACTCTATGCAGGCACAGCCGCAAACACCGGTTCCGTAAACGCTAAAACAGGCTCTCTGCTCATGGGGGCAGACTGTCTGAGGGTATCACGGTTTGAGGATGCAAGTTTCTGGTTTGAAAAAGCACGTGTAGAACAGATAAATGATTTCCGCCCTCACATTGCTCTGGGAATATTATCAATAGAAAATTCGAGGCCCGAGCAAGCGCTTACTCACTTTAACAAGGCCCTCTCATTCAACATTACTACTATCCAAAAATCCTACCTTCATCTGTTGATTGCCAGAGTATATGAGGGTGCGGGAGCCTTGCAGCACGCCCAGGACGAAGCCGAATGGGCTTTGCAAATGTGGCCGGATTGGAACGAAGCTAAATACTATCTTGCTGTTTTACTTGTTAAGATGGGCAAAACCAAAGAGGGTATCGAGATTTTTAAAAAACTCATGCAGCAATCACCTCGCTATTATCTTATGGTCTCTCTAAACCCGGAACTGCATAGTGCCAAGGGAGCCATTAGTGCCTTTCTCAACCGGGAACTCATCAGCATACGCGCTCATAGTCAAAAAAGCTTTGAGAATATCCGTAAAACTATCGAGAATTACAGGGATTGGTTCCAAAAAAATGATGAAAATTATACAAAAGCGTACGAGCTTTACCGGAAAGCTTCTGCAATACTTCAGGAGGAAAGCATCTCGGGGCTTACAGATATTCCCGGTTTTGAATTAAGCATATATCAGGCTCTCAGGCAGGCGCTGGATCGCTTCAAGCGTGATATGCACAGCAAAATAGCTCTGCTCAAAAAACATCTGGATAGAAATACCAAATACCTTGACAGCTTTCCATACAGAAATTTATTATCCTCAAAAGACTTCCGGCTGAATGAAGATTTCAAAAAACTGTTTGAACAGATAACAGAACTCTATGAACTGCAGTCTCCCCAGAGCTTGCAGGGGGCTCACAGGATGATAAACAATCTTACAAAAAAAACAGGGCCGCTTACTGTTAATCAAAAACGTCTTGAGCTGTTAAAAAAATCGTATTTTACGATGGAATGTTCACTGAAAGTAATAGTAGTGTTTGCTGCCACTGCACTTACAACTATTATTTTGTTTACTTTTGTTTTATTACTGTACCAGGGATATGAATATTCTCCGGCATCTATTACCGCAACACGGTTCGTGAATTTTTTAAAATTCGGGTCTTATGCCAGTCTGTTTGCCGGCATATTCGCCTGCGCTGTATGGTTAAAAAGAAATTTTATCAAACTGCAGAGAAAAATTGAATCCTAATTAATTATGTCGGAATGGTTTATAATAAGTACTCTATTTGTACTGGGCAGTGTCATCGGCAGCTTTCTGAATGTCTGTATTGTGCGAATTCCCCACAATATGTCCATCGTATATCCCCCTTCTCATTGCCCAAAATGCAAAAAACCGATTCCATTTTATTATAATATACCCATCCTGAGCTACCTAATGCTTGGAGGAAAATGCAGGTACTGCCGGGCACCCATACCACTGCAGTATTTCATCGTCGAGTTGCTGACCCCGGTACTGCTGCTTGTGCTCTTTATTCACTTTGGACTTTCATGGTCCTTCATTGTTTCCGCCTTTTTTATCTCAGCGCTTATTGTAATTACCTTTATCGACCTTGAACTTCACATTATCCCCGATGTCATCAGCCTGCCCGGTATTCCGGTATGTTTTGTATGTTCCTTCATAGTGCCCTGGACGAATCCGGTACAGTCTTTGATCGGCATACTTGTCGGCGGTGGTATTCTGTATGTTTTTGCTGCCGGGTATCACCTGCTTACCAAAAAAGAAGGTATGGGCGGCGGGGATATAAAACTGCTTGCCATGATTGGTGCCTTTTTAGGCTGGCAGGGTGCCCTGCTAACATTGATACTGGCAGCGTGTACAGGCAGCCTAATAGGGATACTCCTGATCATCGCAAAAGGCAAAGACTTTAAATATGCTATCCCGTTCGGTCCGTTCCTTGCTGCAGGTGCTTGGGCAGCATTGCTCTTCGGCGATGAGCTTATTCACTTCTATCTATCGGTAGGAAGATAATTATTTTCACAGGCTGCAATTACCATGTTTCTCAGCATCCGAACAACCATTTTCTGGAACTTGTTTTTGCTCATGACTCTGGCAATAATCCTTATTGGTCTTGTTGTGATACGTGTTACCGAACGGCAAATTTCCGAACAATATTCTTCATCCGCTCAAATGATTTTCACAACCCTTCAGTCGCATATGTCGCTTATACTCCAGAGGAACCCCGAGTTTATGTACAATCCATCCGGTGAATCGGACCTGCAGAAACTGTGTCGTCTATTCATAAACAAGGGAATTTGCCGGCACATCCTGCTGGTGAATAATAAAGATAAAGTTATTGCCCACACAGATAAAACCAGGGTGGGCGAACTTGAAATCGACCGGGATATTGCCCGGGCAATGAGCCTTAAAATACTCTACAAAAAAATCTCCAGGCGCTCCTCCCTTGCAACCCCTCAACTGGTTATTGCCGGACCGGTTACTATCAACGGGCGCCAGACGGCCATGCTCAAAACCGTTTTTTCCCTGCAGGACGCCCAAGAGGGTATCAAAAGCACATCTAAACTGATACTGCTCTATATTATTTTTGATGCAATCATACTGATTGCTTTCGGTACATTTCTGCTTTCGCGCTACCTGGCAAAACCTATTAAGAAATTAATAAAACTCACCGAAAATATTGCCGAGGGGCAACTTGATGGAACACCTTTGTTTTTATCTGAAAAAAACGAGATAGGCAAACTTTCATCTGCACTTAAAAATATGTCTGAAAAGCTTAAGGAAGAAAGGACAAAAATACAAGAGCAGTTTCACGCCCTGGAAGAAAAAAATCGTCAGCTTCAGCAGGCTCATCAGGAAATTATCCAGTCAGAAAAGCTCGCATCTGTAGGCCGCCTGGCAACAGGCATTGCTCATGAGATAGGTAATCCGATCGGTATAATCCTGGGGTATGTCCATATGCTTCGGCAAAAAAATATTGAAGACCTGGAATGCCGGGATTATATTAAAAGAATTGATACGGAGACTGATAGAGTCAACACGATTATCCGTGATCTGCTTGACTATGCCCAGCCCTCCACACAGGAAATTCAGATGATTAATGTAAACACCGTTATTAAAGACACCTATGCGCTGGTCTCCTATCAAAAAGAATTCAATACTATCGAACCCGTATTCAGCCTTGCCGATGAACTGCCGGTCCTATATGCCAATGAAAAGCTTATTCGGCAGCTCATAGTCAACCTGACCCTCAACGCTAAGGATGCCATGCCGGACGGCGGCACGCTGACATTCACCACCTGCCGCTCCGGGGAAGGCCCGCAGGACAAAATCCTGTTTACCATTTCCGATACCGGAGAAGGAATATCACCGGAGAATCTGGGAAAAATTTTTGACCCCTTTTTTACTACAAAAGAGCAAGGTAAGGGAACGGGCCTGGGGCTCGCAAATGTGCATAGGATCGTTGAGCTCTGCAGCGGCACCATCAGTGTCGCCAGCACACCGGGACAGGGCACAACTTTTTCGATCACATTTCCCGCTGCCCCGTCGTAACAATAAGCAACAGGGCTGTGCAACAGTTGTAGAAGACCATGGCACAAAAAAAAAGACTGCTCATAATTGATGATGAAGAGAATATGCGGCATTTCCTGAAAACCCTTCTGGAAAAAGAGGGGTATAGTGCCTCTGTCGCTTCAGATGGTCTGGATGGATTGGACCAGATCGAACAGCAGGATTTTGATATCATTCTGTGTGATCTGCGCATGCCCCGGATGGACGGCATTGGTTTTCTTACAGAAGTAGCAAAGCGTAATATCACCTCTACTATACTGACCATGTCGGCCTATGGTACCATTGATCTGGCACTAAAAACCCTGCAAATGGGCGCCTATGATTACGTCTCCAAGCCATTCAAGCCGACAGAAATTATTCTTGCACTAAAAAAGGCCGAAGAGCGCGAGCGTCTCAAAAAAGAGAATGTCCTGCTTCGCCGGGAGGTTCAAACTAAATATAGCTTCAATAATTTGATCGGGAAAAGCCCCCAATTCCTGACGATTATTGATCTTATTAAAAAAGTCTCCACTTCTAAAAGTGCGGTTTTGATCACCGGTGAAAGCGGAACCGGCAAGGAAGTGGTCGCCCATGCCATTCATTATAACAGTCCCCGTAAAAACAAAACATTTCTTGCCATTAATTGTGGCGCTATTCCGGATACCCTGCTGGAAAGTGAGCTTTTTGGTCATAAAAAGGGTTCTTTTACCGGTGCGACTCAGGACAGAAAAGGCTTTTTTGAAGAGGCGGATGAAGGCACGCTTTTTCTCGATGAAATTGGAGAAATCCCGACACACCTCCAGGTAAAACTTCTGCGGGTGCTGCAGGAGGGCGAGACCAGGAGGATAGGTGAAGAACGCTCAACATCGGTTGATGTACGCATCATTGCGGCAACCTCAAAAAATATCCCACAAGAGGTTACAAAAGGAACTTTTCGTGAAGACCTCTATTACCGGCTCAATGTCCTGCCCGTTCATATCCCGCCGCTTCGAGAGCGCCGCGAAGACATTACCCTGCTGGTGGACCATTTTATACAAAAACAGACCGAGCACCATAAAATTAAGGTACAGGGCATCACCCCGGCAGCACGCAAAATACTGCTAACGTATAACTGGCCGGGAAATGTACGTGAGCTGGAAAACATTATTGAACGCTGTATTGTATTAGCAGATACAGAAGTTATAGATGTTGATGTTATTCCGGAAGACCTCAAAAAAAGCCCCGAAGAGGATATTGGTCACATACCTGATGATATCTACTCCATAAAAAAGTTCAGTCGCGTCATGGAGGAGAAATTAATCCGTAAAGCACTTCAGAAAACCCACGGAAACAAGAGTCGGGCTGCAAAACTCCTTGAAATAAGCTACCCTGCCCTATTGAGCAAAATAGCTGAATACGCCATTGAGTAGCCTTGGGGTCAGGTTAAGCTTTTAAACTTTTTATCAGGATTGCAATAGATTAAAACCTTAGCCTGACCCCCGTAATGACAAGTTCCCAAGCAGGAGCACGGGGAGTTTTACTGACCCTGGTAAAAATGCTCTCTAAAATCCTCGGCTGACTGTGACGACAGGGTTTGGGGCATACAGATGTCGGTGAAACATCGCAAGGATGTAAAACACAAGTCGATACAGGGTCCGGCGCTGCCGGGATACGAGGGCTTGAAAAACATATAGTGACAGACATAGCTGATACTGGACTGGCCCCGGCACAGCTGAACGTCGACCCCCGGATCATCCGGGTCGCTGGGCGGCTGGGGACCGAATTCAGCATTAAACTTGCTGGCAAGCAGCGAAACGACAAACTGAACAGGATATTTGATAATCGGCGTTAACGGGGAGAAGGCAGTGATATGCCCGGTTTTAGCTGCAGCCGATTCAGCCGCTTCCATGCTGAGATAGGCTTTGGCAGCGCCAAAGGCCGTTGCGGCGGCTATGAAGCGCGGCTGGTCGCTGCCGGACTGTTGCGCCCGTGTCACCAGGTCGCTGAAGCTGGTGATGCTATACTGTGTGAGAAAAGCGGCGGCATCGCTGAACTCCTCACCGGTTTTGGTCTCCATCTGAGCGAGTATAGCTGCAAGATCATCCGGGAGAATATCAAGGGTGTAGGAGCCGAACTCCTCGCCATCGGTGACCTCATGATAAGCGCTGATGGGATCAAAGGGTGTTTGATCATCCACTATATACACCGCTGCCGTAAAGCCGTCGAACATCCACTGCAAGGCAAGAAAGTCATCGCCGAAAATAATCGCTGAACCCTCATTAGATGCAACATGAGTCAGCTTCATCCCGGCCTCGGTCGTAAACCCGTTGTAAAACATGATTGTATCATCGCTGTGATGCACATAGAACAGCAGGTCTGATTCTGAATCCGTGCTCAGATACAGCGTTGTTTCTTCGGGCGGCTCCGACGCGCTGCTCGTCGTCGTGGTAGTTGTCTGGGCACCGTTCTCCGGCAGACAACCCCCCTGGGGCTCACCGTCCACAATTTCAACCTTACCGCACACCGGCAAAGCCTCTTCGCAGCACCAGTACTGACTGCTGTCATACTCCTCATCAACACACAAAATGGGCTCCTCCGGCGGGCAGGGGTTGACGGACGTGGTGGTTGTCGTATCATCGGACGGCGGCGGAATGCAAGTGAACGGTGCCGGATAGGGAGCGGTCTCAACACCGTTTGCGTCAATCAGCACAACCTCGTAACCCAATTCGGCGGCCTCGTCAAAGCCGGTGCACCAGATTGCTCCGGGGAAGACGAGCGGGTTCTGACGCTCCTCAAAGGCCATGGTTGGTGTCGTACAGTTGGTTCCGGAGGGACAGCCGTCCTCAGTAGGGCGATACTGCATCTCCACAGGGAACTGCGGTCTGCCGCACCAGTACACAGTCAAATTACCGGTGTCGCCGTTGGAAACAACCTCTGAGGGATAATCAACACATAGAATGGTAAAGTAGACACAACATGATGCCGCGGCAATACAAAGCAGCAGGGGAAAAATCATGTGAAACTTTTTTACCGCAGCCATAGGTTTTTTTATAGGCTTCATCATAGCACCTCCTGTAATTTCAGTTTTGTAATTTGAATGTTGATTTGGTTTATCTTATGCATCTCTTTTGAAGTCAAAAGCCGAACGCAATGATCCAAACTACTCATCCGAGAGAATTTCGTGCCTAACGACAAGCTCACCTGACACCAAAGATCGCATGGCCCTTGGTGTCAGGTGGAGCATCAGGTTGTGTGTCCGTTTTTGCTATGTAACTGTAAAGGAACTGATCAAGCACTTTACCATCTTTAAAAGCGTTTGACCGAAGTATACCCTCACATATGAACCCTGCCTTTTCAAGGACCCTTACCGACGCTGGGTTTATGGTATAAGGTTCTGCAAAAATCCTGAGCATCTTTAGGTCTTTAATTGCATAATCAGTCAGACTTTTAACGGCCTGAGTCATTATGCCTTTGCCCCAAAACGGCTCTGCAAGCCAATATCCCATTTCTGCTGTATAGCGGTGGACATCCTTTCCGGGCATTAGCCCTATACTACCGATAGCTTCTGATTGAGTTGCGATTGCAAAGACAGTTATAGGACTTGATTCAATGACGCGGGAAATGAAGGCATTTGCGTCTTGAAGGCTGTAAGGGTGTGGAAATGCGTCGCGTAAATGCATCCAAACTTTTCTGTTGTTCGCATATTTAGCTATCGATGGAGCATCCTCCATTTGCCAGTCACGAATTATGTATCTTCCAATTTTTCGATACATTTCCATCCCAGATCAAACACATAGCGCCCAAATCAGCCGCACGTCTTTTGCATCGGCTGGATTTGCTTGTTAGCCGCTTTCAAACATGTGTATCTTGCAAGCAAACCACCTTCCATTGATTTATCAATAATCTCAAATCCGGCTCTCTCTATCATCTGTTCCAAAATCCAGTCAAAAGTCGAGAACTCTTCTCTGAAATGCTGAATGGTATCTTCTCTAAGAAATTTGCCTCCAAGCGACTCCTGATGATCAATCAGGTTGTTGATGTTTCTTTCAAAATCTTCTTCTGCAATCACAACATCCTGTATGAACAACTTTCCATTATCCTTAACAAAATTAATGATACGCTGTAATGCAATGAATTTATAAAAGTCAGGTAAATGATGAAAAGAAAACGAGGTTGTCACATAATC
>JANQFE010000005.1 GCA_028278025.1 Thermodesulfobacteriota bacterium
GCCTTATTTTCTTTTTGTCTCAAATTGTGTTGCTATAGTTCTCTTCTGTTCCTTTTTCCCTCTGTAAACAAAGGCTGTGCTGCGTCGGGACAGGCTCTAATTAAATATACTACATACGTGGGCAATGCAGCTCTTACTACCATGTCCGCATGCTACAGCCCGCTTGAGGACCGCACCCTCCGCCGCAGCCCGACCCCCTGGTGCCGCTGCCCATCTTACCAATACCAAAATTACAGCCCGGTGGAAGCTGGGCAATCTGCTCTGGCGTCAAACTGTTTTTTACATCAATCCGTGCCTGCAGCTTCATACGGGCAAGCTTCTTTTTGAGGTCAAACATTTTTTCCTGATGCTTGAGGGCCTTATCACTATCAGTCTTTTGCTCAAGCATAAGACTCCTCATTTCAAGCTTTTTTTTGTAAATATCGGCCCTGAGGTCAACCGTATCCTTATAGAATTGTGTGCGTATTGCATTAATCCTGGATTTCTGCTCCGGGGTCAATGCTATACCGGCAAAGCAGTTACCCCCAAGACCTGGTCCCGCCCCCGATGCAAGACCTGAACTGCACCTGCCTCTCCCCATCTGGGCATCAGCTTGATTAAAACACATAAAACCTGCCAACATAAATATTGTTAGTGTACTAATAAAAATTTTCAGTTTCATCCCAGCACCTCCATTTGTTTTGTTTAGAGCATTTCTCTCTTTTGCTATACCCTTTGAACACTGCAAAGGCTGCTGCAATAAGAGCAGCTGCGGCAGTGCGGGCAATGGACGATATAGTAACTTTCTGATATTTCAGCGAGCACATAGCCGCAGGCGGTCGAACCGCATCAGCCTTCGCAGCCTCAACAACGAGGCACCGCTTTTTTGCGGAATGCTCGGTAAATAATGATTATACAGCATTGCCGTAGCCATTGTATAGTTTTTTTCAGTGCATCCCCTGTTTAATCCCAGTAATGCCTGAGCTCTTTTTTCAGTTTTTCTTTGTCGGGATAAAAAGAACAGTCCAAGGCTGCACGGTTTATGGCTTTGAGGTCATCTTCACTAAAGCCAAGCTCAGTTACTGCAGCAACATATTCGTTTGTCAAGGTGGTGCCCAGAATAGCAGGATCATCAGAATTCAGACTGACCGGCACGCCGTATTCCATCAGTTTTTTTATAGGATGGTTTTTAATAGAGGAAACAGCACCTGTATAATAATTGCTTGTAAGGCAAAGCTCCAGCATAATATGCCGTGCACGCACAAGTTCCATCACGGATTCATCTTCAGCAGCGTGTACCCCATGTCCGATTCTGTCTGCATAAAAATCCTTAATAGCCTGGCGCACATTTGCAGCCCCACAGGCCTCCCCTGCGTGAATAGTAAGCCCGAGGCCGCTTTTTTTAGAGTGGGCAAACAGTTCTGCATAGGGCGCTGCTGAATTGTTCACCTCATCCCCTGCAATATCAAGCCCATAAAAAAAACCTTCCGGCAGCCGGGTTGCCATTGCAACCGTGCCGGCGGCCAGCTCAACACCATAATCCCTGCTTATCGTCAAAAGGGGAATGACAATAATATCAAAGTCATTACAAGCCCTGTTAAAAGCAGTGCTTATCCATTCCACAACATCCTGCTCAGCAAACTTTCCATTGCTGGCAAAATGAGTCGGGCTATAACGCAATTCAAGATATTTGACATTATCTTCAGCAGCCTCTTTAACTGCTGCATAGGCAATGTCTTCAATAGCCTGCCGGTTGGGATAAAATCCCCTGAATACCTTAAACTTGCTGAGAAAGTTTTGAAAGTCCGGCGGATCGTTAACAACCTGGATATGCGGCTTAAGCTGTTTAAGCTCATAAACCGGAAGTTTTCCGCCATATTTATCTGCCACGGCAACGAGTGTTTCCGGTGTAATGCTGCCCTCGAGATGGCGATGGAGGTCAACCTTGGGAAATTTCTTCATTCTGTTGAAAATGTTTTTCTTGTCCATCGTAATTAATTATAATAAAATTTTTAAATATACCGGATTAAACGACCATATATCTGCAGCACATTAGTAAAAACTTAAAAACTGTTTTACAAGATAATAGCATAAATTTCTTGCAAAACAGTAAAAAATAAGGGGATCTTTATATGACTTTTTCTGCCTTGTATAATTTTTTTATGCAAAAACATTATGTTATAATAATATTCCTTATTTTTTGCTTTAATTCTTTGGGGTGCTTCCCAAAAGACCAGCCGCCCTATATTACAGCCGAGGTTGTTAATGTCTACCAGGAATCTGCTGTGGTGAAAAACTTCAGGCTTAATTACTGGTGGGAAGAGCGCGGCGAGACCCCTTTTCTCAAGCCTTATAATTACAGAACCAAAGAATTCATAGTGGAAGTAATGGTTCCGTATGAAAACAATACCAACAGGGTCAGCTTGCAGACTGAGCGCATACCTTTACAGGACATTACTACGATCACAGTTGTTTTGACCGGATCAGGCAAAGAAATTAAAATCTTTAAAAAAGACGCCGGTCACCTTACGGCAACAATGAATTTCCCCAGGAGCTTAAAGAAAGAGGAAAAAACCGGTCTGGCTGATTATACCCTGTTCGTTGAAGGGTATGTAGATTCAAAAAAAGAGAAAAAGGAATTTAAGCTTGATTTCAACTATATTACACAAATAAACATTATAGCAGTTTCAGACAGATGAATGCTCCTCCGTATCTTCGGGCCGACAAAAAGACGGTAACTTACAAAAAGCAATACAAAGAGGGAGGTTATAATGGTTAATCATACGGGTACTACTATAAAGTTTAACCACATTCTACATGACGAAATGAGTTCTTTTTTTACGCTCAAGCCGTTGCCGCTTGCTCCTGAATTTAAATCGAAATATACTGATGACAAGGATAAAAGTGTCCATCTGACAAGCGAATATCTTGACTGTCCTAAAACTGCAGGTGTGCGTATAGGCCAGATGGATTTTGGTGAATCAATGGTAGTTCATTTCGGCAGTGTACCCCCCGCCGAAAACTATAGTATACCTATTCTCGGTTTTACCTTTGTGTTTGCCAGCAAGTTCCTTATTGCTGTGCTTGACCTGCATCCGGTCTTGCAGACGGAGGAATATACAGAAACCTATATTACCCCGCTTAAGAGTTTATATCAAAAGTATGCCTGGATTCCAAAAGCGGAGGGCGGACGTTCGGAGGTGCATGACTGGGCTAAGCAGTATGATTCAGGCTATGCTCTGTACCGCTGGTGTGATAGACAGTATCTGGTTGACATTGAAAATGCATTCAGGGACTATGTCCATGTTTTCTGTCAATACATCCAAAAGGCTGAGCCGATCAAAGATACAGCCATGCTTGCCAGGCGTAACGAATACCTCCGGCAGTACAGATATGATTATGCGTATAAAGATCCGGGCAGCTCTCCGCTAAAGGCCCATTTTGGTGAAGAATGGGGCGAGCGCTTTATGAAGGATTTTCTCTTTGCACCTTAACAAGAATCTCCGATCAGCAATAACGCTGTAGTGTTTATCTCTGCAAATCGGGTTCCTAGCCCGCATTATTCATCAGCATGTAGTTAACGCACTATCCCCTGGTGTTTACTACAAAAAAACCTTCCGGCACGCCTGCAGCCTGTGGCATCGGATGGGGCTGCAAAGGCGGTGCGAGCGATGTCTG
>JANQFE010000006.1 GCA_028278025.1 Thermodesulfobacteriota bacterium
GCCTTATTTTCTTTTTGTCTCAAATTGTGTTGCTATAGTTCTCTTCTGTTCCTTTTTCCCTCTGTAAACAAAGGCTGTGCTGCCACGGGACAGGCTCTATCTATGGTCAGGTTGAGAAATGGCACAGAACATAAAAAAAACCGGTCTTTGCAAGACCGGTTTTTTTTGTTGACTGAATTATTACTAAATATGCAAAAAGCAGCGCTCCAGGGTTGCCATCAGGGCAATGTTCTGCTCGTTGGCAGCCTGAATCACCGCCGCGTCCTGCATGGACCCGGCCGGCCACACTACAGCAGTTATTCCCTGGGCACCCACAGTATCGATGGAATCACGCTGGGGGAAGAATGCATCTGAAGACATCACCGCCCCCTGCAGTGGATGCCCCTTTTTAAGCGCTTTGTCAATGGCCTGCTCCACGGCACCGATTCTTTCCTGCTCACCGGTGCCGACTGCAATGGCAGCCCCGTTTTTGACAAAGACAATACCATTTGAGCGCACATTGATGTTAACATACCAGGCGGTCAAACAGTCATCAAGCTCTCTTTCAGTGGGCTGCCGCTGTATGATGAAGTCTTTACCGTCGTTTTTAGCCGGATCAGTATTGGGGATCATGGGATCTGTTATAAAATCTGCAGCTGATTTAATTCTGGTCAGATAGGGTATTTCAAAAGTAATGGTTCCATCGGCAAGATTGCGGATGTTATAGTATCCGGTCACATCGTCACCAACATATTTGGGTATAGCATTAAAGTTGGCAGTCTTTGCTATCCTGATGGCATTATTGCGCTTTTTGGTGCCTTCATTTTTCTTGAGGATTTCAAGCGCATCCTGATCAAAATCAGGAGCAATAACACCTTCAATGAAGGTTTCCATGATTGCCTCGGCGGTGGGGGCATCAACTGTAACATTAAATCCGACCACCCCGCCAAATGCGCTGCGTGCATCACAGTCCCGCGCCACTGTGTAAATCTGTGCCAGAGGCTCTTGGGCGGTCTGTACTTTAAATCCGCAGGGATTAACATGCTTCATAACTGCACAGGCAGGTCTGCTGAAATATTTTAGAATATTTAAGGCCTGGCTCATATCCTGCAGATTAGTCAATGAGAGTCCGGCTTTGCCGCCCTTGAGCATCTCGAGGTTTCCTATTGACAGGGTTGTGCTGTCAGTGGGTGCATAGGCTGCAAAGGGCTGGTGCGGGTTGGTTCCGTATCGCAGCTGTGTAGGCACAACCTTTAAAGGAATTTTTTTATCTCCCAGCACTATGGCGGCCTCTTCAGGAAAGTTGCCGGTAATTGCTGTCTTATACACATCTTTAAATGATGATACATCTGTAGGCATTTATTTGCTCCTTTGCCACTATGCTTGCAGGCCGCACGAACATGCAAGCCGGTAAGTGATTATTGAGATTTCTGACCATGTCTGTTGTGCACCTGCATTGAGATTGACCCTTCTTCATCAGCATACACTGCGGCAGCAGCTACCCTGAAATCAGGTTCGCCCGGCTGCGGTTCCAGAGCTTCAAAGAGTGCATCAACCGCTTCACGGGCATTTACCCAGGGCAGTTCTACATCCTGGGGTTCACCGCAGAAGGAGGGCAGGGGATTAACATTTACACCCGTATAGGTTGCAATCATCTTTCCCTTACCTGCTACCGAAGGGGGTTCAAAAAAGCTGCGCATCACAGAACCGTCTTTAGCCCGTTTAAGGATATTCAATCCCAAACCGTTTGTTATACAGCCGCTTATGCGCGGGGTGTAGTTGGGTTCATCAGGCTCATATTCCCAATCACGCAGAGCTTTTATGAGCACTTCTACCGGATGGGCATCTTTTACCAGATTCTTGAAAACATCAACCGTTTGCTTACCATTGCTCACGGCAATGCCGTCACCACAGATGACGGCAGGATAGACCAGCAGGTCGGGATTACCCGTTTTTAAGGTTTCCTCATCGGTAGGCTTTACAAAAATAATTTTTTCTTCTTCATCAATCTCCAGCCTGCGGGCCTGGCTTGAGGGACTCCTGCCGGTTATGGCGTACATAACAATATTTTCCATCTGCATACTCTTTCCAATAATAACAACTCTGCCCGGATAAACCATTTTTTTAATATTTTCTAACGCAATAGACATACTTTTACTCCATCTCAATAATTATAAAATCTTATCACTTTACCTTTTCATAGCTGCTCATGAATTCTGACTCCTGTATATGCGGATTTTTTATTCAAAATATACTGCGCAGGCTTTTTCCGACTCCCACACGGTAACCGAAACCATAGATACCTGAGAGGGGATTTTAGCTTGAAGCTCTGCGTAAATATATCTGGCCAGCAATTCCGAACTGGGATTAATTTTTTGCAATGCTTCGATATCATTCAAAAACCGATGGTCCAGCCGGGCAAGAATTTCATGCAGAAGCTTTTTGAGTTCACCAAAGTCGAAGAGCAAACCCACATGGTCAAGCTTTTCTCCTACTACTTCCGCTTCCACCTTCCAGTTGTGCCCATGCAGTTCTTCACATTTACCCTGATAACCCCTCAGCTGGTGGGCTGAAGAAAAATGGTCAACTACCTTTAACTTATACATAAACGTCTAACCTGTAAATATCATTAAGGTGTTGTAATACAACCTGTTTTTTATGGCCGTACCGTATAATACTAACACTGCATGATATGAAAATAAATAAAACAATCTATCCTTTACGGCGCTGTATGTCAATGGAAAAGGTCCTAGTACAGTGTCACTTTTGAATTTGGGGGTAATGATTTAGCGAGGGTCTTTGGTGTTGATTGCAGTGGGCTATGTGCTCGCTTGAACGACCGTCTCTTATAATATAGACAATTGTTCGCACCGCCCTTGCTGCCCAAAACCAAAGACCCTCACCGATGAACTGACAAATTAAAGTGTGA